>JAJEAQ010000195.1 GCA_022822685.1 Trichodesmium sp. jk18x7bins.61 | reverse complement strand
GGCTCAACTAAATCAGATCGTCAAGGGTGGGTAGGGTGGCTAGAGCAATCGTGGCACATCTGCTTAGAATCCAGGGTGTTTTAACCCCTGGAGAACTCAAAGTATCTGTAATACCATTTCACTGAAGTCAAAAGTCAAAATCATAATCATTTTAGGCAATTATTTCACAGCATCAACCCGAAATTATTTGTGACATTATTAGTATAGTATAGTAAAATTACATATAGTTTGGGCTTTGTTGCATGAAAGTTGCGATTCCTTCCAGGCTCGCTTTCCTACGCACATGAAACGCGAATCGCAACTTTCACCCTTGATTTTGCAGTTAACTAGATTTCCATTTTGTAGCTTTCTGGCTTACCGTTTTGAATCATGCGGTTAAGCATGGCACATTTGAGCAACAACTCTTATAGTTTTGACAAACTTATGTCTAAAATTCCGGTTATTGACAAAACTCAGTCTTATACCTTTGCGGATTATTTTAAATTAAACTCTGAGCCAGATGAAATTCTGTCCTATTTTGGCTATGGGTATGAATCGCGATCGCTGAATTTACCCAAAACCCATCGCCAACTTGAAAGGTTAGAAAGTTTAAAACAACGCTTGGAAGAAATCTTACCTTATGTCAGTTTAACTAGCGAAATGGCTAGGCGTGAGTTTCTAATTGCTCCGGTTTTGATGGAATTAATTCACTATACCCAAGCCAGAATTAAGGTGGGGTATTCCTTAATAGTTAGCGCACAGTTAAAAGGTGAATTAGATTATTTTCTGCAAACGAAAACTCAGTTTCTGGTTATTGAAGCTAAAAATGCTGATTTTCCAAGAGGTTTTACGCAACTGGCAGTTGAATTAATTGCTGTAGAAAAAGCCGAATTCTCAGACAATTCCATTCTATATGGTACAGTTTCGATAGGTAATGTCTGGCAATTTGCTGTTTTACATACTCAAGAAAAGCAAATCCTACAAGATACAAACTTGTATCGGGTGCCGACAGACTTGGCAGAGTTATTCAAGATTATAGTGGGGATTTTAGAAGGATGAACGAGCCCTTGTCCCTTGGGTTGAGGAGCTTGTAGGGTAATCCAACAACAATGTTTGTTTGTTTACCCAATGGCTTAACCCAGCCAAGGAGCGTCGCCCTGTCATTTTTGATCCCTGGGCTGAAGCCACAGGGCTGAGCAAATCCTGTAAATTTCTAGTAAATAAGCAAAATTATTTGTATATTTACAATCAGGTATCTTCTCTTGCCACTAAATGTTCATACCTCCCTCTTGAGGCCTGAATGCTAGTTAGAACGATCTTTCCGTCTCCGCTTCGGATACTTTAGCAGCAGTACGTTTACGCCAAATGGTATAGGCAATAGAAACTAAGCTTCCTAGTATCGAATAAGCTATCAGCGTTGACAATATCTCCAACTTCTGGAAATTAAAACTGGCAATCAACAAGGCTAAACCTGGATTACGAGTGGCACAGAAAACTGCTAAAGCTGTACGAGTATCTTCTCTAGGGCCTCCTAATAGATGGCCAATCGCTAAAGATAAAACGGTTACTATAATGATTGCTAATATTGATAACCCACTCAAATCCAAAAAACCATCTATACCCTTAACTAAAACAAAAATTGCTAACACTACAAACATCACATTAGCAATTTTTGTCAGAGGTTTTCCGATCCGAACGGCAATTTTTGGCAATTTTTCTCTAATAGCAATACCTATACTGAGCGGGAGTAACTGAGCAAATGTCACTTGTTTTGCAACTTCTATCGGGTGTATTGCAATATCAGGAGGGAAGATAAAACTGAAAATTGCTAATAGTAGGGGGGTGGTAATCACCGCTAACATCACGACTGTTACCTGAAAGCTGATAGCATAAGGGAAATTACCTTTTGCCTTGACAACTTTTCTCGTGGTGAGTGGTGCACCTGGGCATACTGCCATCAATATTAAACTGGCTTTGAGTGATATTGGCAAATCAAACAATAGTAAGACTATCAGTAATGTGATGATGGGAACTAATACATCAACTGCAAATAAAAAACTCAGCAGTGCTTTCGGTTGTCGCCATAGTAATATAATTTGCTTGATGGTTAGGTTAAGCCCCATAGACAGCATTAGGGAAAAAATAGTCAGTTGTATGAAGTTGGTTAACAACTTTCTAATAACATCTTCCATAATTCTATTTTTTCTCAATTAATATTTAGAAGTTATTCACCCGTGCAAGTAGGCGATCGCTGTCTTTATATTAATCACATTAGATAGATTTATTGAGGTTTTGAAATGAATCCTAATCAAAGAAGTAAGAGACTGTTTATTAAGCCAAAATTAAGCACTCTAGCTGTCTTAATTTTGGTGGCCAGGGGCGGACAAGTAAAATTTTGGTGAGTACGAGGAGATATTCCCCCTATGGCCTACCCTACACAGGAATTTAACCTAACTTTTACAAACAGTCTCTAAAGTAGTAATCTATCAAAATTCAATTAGCGCTGGGTTGCAAGATGTGGAGCAACTTCCCTTGGGTATCCCCCGCTTATTACTTCCTTCTATCTTCTTCAACATGGCGTACCAATATCTAGCACCTATCTTGTATAAGACAGAAAGGTGAGCGTTCTAGCGTTTACCACTGCTAAAACTTGGTTGAGAATATAGGATATGTCCACAGTTCCTAACCTGTTAAATTTAGCGTTCCACATGAACGGGATGATTAGTTTGTAGAGGCAGTACGTCCATGCCCACCCGATCTAGGTTTGGGGTAATCATCCTTGTAGTTGCCCCTAAAATCTCATTCCTCAAATTGTGCAATCCCTTTTCTGATATATTTATTCTCACACAATTATTAAATAAAATGTAAAAAAAAGTAAAGATTGCTTATATTAAACAATAATAAGAAACTAATTTAGAGAAATGCTAAACCCCATACTACCAGAACCAGATTTACTGAAAGCTGTGCTACAATCTCTGTTAGAAGATTTTCTGTATTGGTTTGAGCGTTCTCGCCAGTTATTGGAAAGAGAAGAAATTCCTTTTCTAAGTAGCAGTGAGCAATTCGACTTACTAAATAGAATTAAACAAGCTCAACAGGAAATTAGTATGGCAAAGACACTTTTTCAAGCAACTGGAGATCAAGTAGGGGTAGAAACTACAGTGCTTATGCCTTGGCATCAGTTATTAACTGAATGTTGGCAAGTTGGGATAGGGTTTCGCAGAGAGCAATCTAGATCAAATGGACAATGTTCATCAAATAATCAAACAACAGAAACTGTTTTAAGTTTTTTAAAAATTGCTGATTGCTGATTTAGCCTTGAGGAGAACACTATGTTACATCTGCTTTATATCCTAGCATTTACTACTATTGCTGTCTTAGCTGTGCGTAATTTATTCCGTAGTCTGTTAACTGTGGGAGTTGAGTCTCAGTCTTTCCCTCCCAATAGAGGGCTTTATTCTGGTGATTCTAATTCTAGTTCTGTTAGAACTCCACATCCAGAACTATTGGATGAGTCTGGAAATTTCATTGATGAACCTTTGTTAGTGATACGCTCTGTTAACATACAAGAAGCTCGTAAAAATTTGGATGCTATTTATAATTCTGAGCTTGGTTCAAGTAGCAAAACCAGAGATGATATAGATAGTTAATTTACTACTCCCGGTGAAGGGAGCGACAAGGATTTTCAGAGGCAGTTTCAGAACCGCTTAAAACCAATTTTTTTCCACCTCTACTAGCATGTAAGGTAGTCGAGAGTTGCCGGGAGTCAGGATAATTGGGTAGGGGGTTCACACAAGTTTCTAAGAGTGGTGTTAGTAAGTCAAGGGATGAAACTTGAGGAGGTCATCCACTGATGATAGATCCAAATACTTAAGCATATCGGGTAAGGGGTGTCACCCCCACAAGACAATCATCTTTCAAATTACCAACGCCCTAAGAGTTTGTCACAACAGTGGCATTCTTGTGATAAATGTGGTCAAGAACTCTCCCGTGACTATAACTGTACACTCCTAATTCAGAAAATAGGATTGCTCTCCACACAGTGGGAGGGCATCACCAGGAGTAAAATATCGGTTGAAGAATCCCGCGCTGCGCCGCGAGTATGTCAATAATGACGTTCCTAACTCTATTTATCTCGCTCCTTGATACTCTCTTAATCCTAACTATCTCTTGACTTCTCTATAAAAAAAACCTCAACCCAATTTTTTTGAGAATATGTCTTGAGTGCCCATTCAGATGTTACTTGAGCAAGCTCAACATTGGGACTCAAATAATCAATTTATGTCGCTGTTTCCCAAGAATTGGCTTCATTACAATTCTTGACGTTGCTGAAACTGGGTATG
>JAJEAQ010000802.1 GCA_022822685.1 Trichodesmium sp. jk18x7bins.61 | reverse complement strand
CTAACTTCCTGACATCAAAGTATAACTATTTAACCGGACATGATATTACTGGTACTTGGACAACTGTCTGGATTGACTTATTGAATGACCTTTATCACTACAAGTAACTCAAAAGACTAATTTCGACTTAAAGCCAGTTGTCTTCATCTTCAAAAATAATGATCTAATATCATGTCCGAATGAAAGCGTGATAATTAAGCATCCCTAAGATTGGCACTTACCCTAATTAGCGAGCCATATGCTGGCACTGGTATAACCGGACATGATGTTACTCCTGACTACTGGTTACTAACTACTAGCCACGAGCCAGATGCTCGCACTTCAGGCCATTATTTTTTTATACCTATTCAACCGGACATGAAATAAGTTGTGATCGAAGAAATTAGCGACTACAGTGTCTACATTATGTAGCATTGTCTACCTTACGATCACTGTTTTTAGCCATTTTAGGGGTCGTATTTTTGAGCGAGGGGCGATCGTCAGCTCAAGTCCTTGTTAAATCTGTCTTTGATTGGTCTAGGAATATATCAGAATGTCAAGTTAAGTTGGTTTCATCCAAAGCTTTTTCTAATTCTGGAGTTAATTTTAGGTAATCGCTCCACAGTCTCAAATATTCAAAATCTAATATCTTTCGTCTAGCTTTAAGAACGCCCAATATATCACGCCATTGTTTTTGAGAGTAATTATCAGCAATTTTGTACCATCTTAATTTCTGTAAAACAATATCTTCAGGAGAAGTAATATAAATAGGTTGATTTGTAGAAAATAGTTGCACTTGTCTCCGGCGAGACATAGCTGAAAACTCAAAATCATTAGATTGCTTAATAGGATAGATAGATATCGGCTTTGATAGCTGATGGTGTATGAATGACATTAAACCTATTACTACTACCTCTCCTAGTATCATCTATAGCAATGTCATTAACATAAAATTATGCTGATAAAGCTGTTATTAATTGCTGTATTTTATTTGGTTATAAAATAGCTGCAAGATCAGCATCTTCTGTTTGTCTCCGTTCTCCCCAGAAGGAACTAGCCAGACCACCACCTAAGTAGTAAGGAATTTTTAAATTATCTAATATTTCACCAATGTTAACGGCTAAATATATTTCATAAACAATCATAAAATTTGTATCAAGCAGTTGATTAATAAATCAACAAAAGCTTAAATTTAACTTTATATACTCTATTTTTAGTAGTTTACTTGTTAATTTATCATGTTGTTGTTTAAATAAATCCAACCTGATTTGTTGTGACTGAATAGATGCTCTATGATATTGCATTATTCTGGTTTCTCTAGGCATTTTACCTATGAGATCAAACCAAATTTTTCAGCTTCTATTGTTGTATCTGCTGCTTGGGTTTTGTACATTATTGCCCTACTTATCTATTACCTGATTTTACTCTCTCCTGCACAGTCTGGGAGGATTTAACCTGATTTTAGCTGATTCGATTCTAGTAGCCCATTAGTTAGAAACGGGATTTCCCGTTTCTTAGATTTTCACAGGTTACTTGTTTTGACTACAAATTTCTGAAACATTAACACCCACAGCCAAATTATTTTTTTTAGGCTTCCCAGATACTTCAGCAGGAATTACGCAAGAACGCTATAGGGCATAGCAACTTAGGCGATTGCTAGCGCAAAGCTTCGCTAACGCATCACAAATTAACTAACGATTGCCTAACTTTATGAAGCATATCCCGATCCCTAGAAAGAGTTATTTTCTCACTAAAAAGTTAGTGGGGTGGTCCATTATAGATATATACAACTAGGTGTAGGTTGGGTTAAGCGAAGCGTGTAGCTTGCTTCCCGTTAGAGTAACCCAACAATACTGTGGCCATAACCTGCAGCGATAGCATCAGTATGGGCAACTGCAGTTATTAAAAACGCTAAATACCGTGCCTACCTAATGAAGAGTTTGATCACAACCACAACTTATCTGTGTTTGTTTTATTAAGTCATATTGACTCTCAGTTAATACCGGTTGGTAAGTATTCCAATAGCTATTATGGTAACCTCTTTTTTCCTCGTTGACTTTACGTTTTATTTCAGAAGCAAAATTAGTTATATTGGGGGCGTTGTAGGAATTTAAAGAACTCAATGCTTGTCTTTCACTATTATTCAGGCTTGTAATTAACCCACCTGTAAGTGTAGTTCCTGCCTATGACTCAGGACATCATGCCGCATACGCAAGATTTAAAGCTTCAATTTCAGCTCGTTTCATGGTAGATATAAGACAATATTAGTAAATCAAACCTAATGTACGAGCCAGTGTGGGGCGATCGCTACCAATGTTTGCTGTTTTATCTGTGTTCAATATATTACCAATATATGAACTTAAACTACCCAAAAAGTTCATGGTATGTTGCTCGATGTGATAGCTTGTAATGTGATCATAAACCGGACTAACTGACTGAGAATAAATATTGCGAATGGAGACATGTAATGCTTGTATTACTCTAGCAATTTTGGATCTGATGTTTTGATCTTGCACATCTGCCAGTTTTTGTTCTACAATCTTACCAATAGCGATTAACTGTGTCTGTTCAGGGCTAGGTGCATCATTAAACATTGAACACAAAAACGATGCCAAACTACACACCGCTGAGGTAGCTGTACCATAAGGTGGCGGAGCCAACCCTGCCACCGCACCAATCAAATCCAGTGTACCACTTATAACCAATGCAGGAGCATTCGATTCAAATTTTTGAAGACTTCCTATGCCTACTGCAGCTATATTTGCCATATTCGCTGCTGTTTCATATTTAGCACCCATCTTGTGTGAGCCACTCGAATGCAACATATTTGCTTCCCTAGAAATTGATATCTTAATCTCATTCATTCTTTTTGAAAGGTTTTCCAAAAAGATATTTGCATTAACATTTACATTATGACTCTTTTGTTTCCTAACATATTGTTCGATATTGTCAAATAATGTTTGTACTTCTGCAGGAATGTTTGATTGGTTTTCCTGTGGTAATTGCCCCGAACCCGATGGATCTCGTTGTGGATGTCGCCGGAACACTCGCTGTTGAAAATCCTCGATAGTGATATAGCCATTGTGATCTGTATCTAATTGCTGAAACACAGTATTAGCCATTTGGGATGCACTGTTCCAATCAGATCCCCACTGTTGAAATATTTGAATCAATTCATTTGGCTCGATTAACCCGTTACGGTTAAAGTCATAACCTTGTATTGCTTGTTGTGTTTGGTTGCGAAAAGTATCTATTACTTGTTGCTCTAATTGTTTTGTATACGCTATTTTATTTACCTCTAAACAACAAAGAGAAGCAAAAACTAAAAAAATTTTCCAGTTTTTTTTCACTAGAGGGAATTATAACATCGGTTCAAGAAACTATAATTGCCTCTTAATATAAACAGGACTTACGCAAAGGCAATATTTGTAGTAGTATTATCCGAGTATTGCCAACTTTGTAAGCTATATATAGGGTGAATCCGTAAGTCATGCTCAACTTTTATCTCGATACCGCACGAGAAAATGTAGTACATAAAAGAGGGAAAACTTGAGTAAGTATTTATCTTTTTGCGAAACTAGCAATAGTGCTAACGCAACGCTCCGCGACATGAAAAGCGTTTGGGTTTTTGTTTGGCGAAGCATTC
>JAJEAQ010000092.1 GCA_022822685.1 Trichodesmium sp. jk18x7bins.61 | reverse complement strand
AAAAATAATTATAGATTTTGTTTGTATATTTTATTTTTTGGAGGTCCCTAATATAATCAAAGATTGTTATTATTATTTGTTTAGTTGAGCAGGCGGTGATTGACGGGTGGTAGTTTTTCATCCTCCGGCGTGATCACGAAGGCGAAGACGCTGCCGATTTTTTTTGAGGCGAAGCGATCACCTAATCCAAAGTGCGCTAACATAAAATCAGATTAAAATTCTGTCTAAGTTTTTTTTTACTCACAATCAATATGGCACTTAAAAAAGGAGATCAAGCTCCCGATTTCACATTAGAATCTCAAGACGGAACTCAAGTTTCTCTCTCTGACTTCAAGGGTAAGAAAAATGTTGTCGTTTATTTTTACCCTAAAGACGATACTCCTGGATGCACGAAAGAAGCTTGTACATTTAGAGATCAATATCAAGTATTTAGAGATGCTGGAGCTGAAGTGATTGGCATTAGTGCAGACAACAAGAAATCTCATGCAGATTTTGCGAGCAAGTATAATTTCCCCTTTACTCTCTTAAGCGATAGTAACAACAAAGTCAGACAATTATACGGGGTTCCTGCTACACTGTGGATAATTCCTGGAAGGGTGACTTATATCATAGATAAAGAAGGAATTATCCGTCATATCTTTGACTCTATGTTGAATCTTGAAGCTCATGCACAGGAAGCTTTAAAAACATTAAAAGCCATATAATGTTTAAACTATTTTCTAGCTTGAGTCAAGACAAAAGTGAGGTAATCACTCCATTGAAGCTGTGTAAGATATATTAAGAAGGAATTATCCGTTATATCTTTGAGTCTATGCTTGATGACAGCCCAAAGCAACAAGGGTTTGACTTGCCCCATAGCTTTAATTAGGGTTTGCTGAAAAAGGTCTTCCATGGGAATCAAAACCCTACACAGCTTGAAAAATCGTAGATTCGCCACTTTGGTTACCAAATTTACCCGCAGATTTCCCAGTCAAGTACAAGGTTTTTGAACCCCCAGATGTCAAAACCTTGCACTTGTTGGGTCTAAAAAAGCCTGAAGCTCTTATATAGTGAGTCTTCTATTTTTATTCAGTCCTCCCTAATTAGAGGTTCCTGACTACAACATTCCTTTGCAGAAGAACACTGCTCTTTCCACCAGGCAAGTTAAATCTTAGTAGATTCAATACCCACTATTTGATCGGCGTTGCTGATAGCTTTTCCATTGCTATGATGACCATTACTAGGTCGTGGTTGAATTAAACCATAACCACCATGATGATAACGTTTATAAATCACATTAATTTCACCTGTCATCACATTCGAGAACATATAGAAATCGTGATCGATGAGTTGTAGCTGCTCCAGGGCTGCTTCTACCGTCATTGGAGGCAGGGCAAAATATTTAGTCCGTACTACTTTACTAGGTAGCTCTGGTTGGCGATCGCCAATTAAATTCTCAGCTACTGGTTCTAATTCAACTACATCAACAGTCTTAGCTTTAGTCACTTGGGATTGACGCTTCTCTTTATACTTCCTCAATTGGCGTGCAATTTTATCTGCTACTAAGTCAATGCTAGCATATAGATTCTCGCTACTTTCTTGAGCACGAATGACTGTACCGTTAGCGTAGATAGTTACTTCTGCTGTCTGCTTAGGATTTATCCGTGGGTTTCGAGCTACTGACAGATGTATGTCTACCTCTGTAGTTAGTTGTTGAAAATGACTAACTGCTTTTTCAATTTTTTGATTAACATATTCATGAATAGAATCGGTTATTTCTATATTTTTACCCTGGATAACAAGCTTCATAAGCTTCCTCCGCTAATATTGGGGCTTACTAATAATTAGATTAGCATCTTGTTTTCTCTCCCACATCCTATCTTTAAGATCCTTTGCATCCCTTGACAAATCTTGATTTTTTTGTCTATATTTGACTAAAATGACCATTTATTTTTTTCAAAAGTTAATATTAATCGAAAGGTTCAGAAGTTAGTAATTGTACTGGTACTTTTACCGATATATATTTCATGTCACCCCTTTTGTTTCAATTAGTCTATGTTTTGAAGCGCAGAATATAATATCAAAGCAAAAAGTCTATTCAACATAACTAAATCTCTGATAAAACTGAAATAAAAATAAATTATATAGCGCTGCTCGCTCAAGTATTTACAGCTTATAGCCCTGGGTGCCGCCTATAAAATTTGTACAAAAAATAATGTGTAAATAGGCCAGAGCGAACTCCTATAGTGGTGTACAAGTAATTATGTTCACAGAAAAAGTCAAGTAGTTTGTCAATACTACTCCTTTGAAACTTAGAATTGGAAGCGATCGCAGGATTTCGTATGATGTCTGTTAGAAGAAGATAGAAGATTAGAATACACTAAATATTCAGGCTGGGATTCATCTCACGGTGATGCTAAGGCTGTAATGCTAGGGGCAACTCCGGGGAAAAGCTTATACTTTCTCAATCATGGTTTCTCAAAATACTGCCAGTTTACCCAACACTTGCCAGTTACTTTGTCCAGGATTAATCAGCTATTCGGTAGCCTGGGAATGGCAACAATCGCTTGTC
>JAJEAQ010000408.1 GCA_022822685.1 Trichodesmium sp. jk18x7bins.61 | reverse complement strand
TCCCTTTGTCCTTAGGGAAGTTCCTCTGAAAGAGGCTAAATCCGGCTTTTAATTATCCTTCAATTAGTTCCTTTTTTGGAGTGTTAATTGTGTTGAGCCACCCCCCCGTAGAATAGGATGGTTTCTTGAAATGGTTGAGCCTGTCGCCGACTTGTTGAGCCACCTCGCCACATGTTCCGGCACCTCGCCACATGAACATGTAGCTTTAGCTAAAGCTACATGTTTTAGCTAAAACATGTAGCCTCAGCTAAAAATCGAAGAATCCTTTTAGAGCTGCGTCTAGAACCCATGTGTCACGTCCTTTTTGTAGCCTAAGGAAGCATTGTTCTATGGCATCGTGACAACTTCTACCAGGTCTAAAGCCGTAGGAGTTGGGTTCAAATACGGTTTCCTAGGATGGTTCTAGTATGTTTTTGACTATTGTTTGTGGGATTCTCTCCTTTATGGTGGGTATTCCTAGGGGACGTTTCTTACCGTTGGGTTTAGGTATGTATACCCGTTTTGTAGGAAGTGCTTTAGTGGGCATTCCTCATTCATTGGCAAGTTTCACTCGTTGTTCGGGGATATTTATTACCTCTTTATCGATTCCCCCGGTTTGTCTGACTGTGTTTACCTGAGTGATTTGTCTGTTCCCAGAGGTGGGAACGGCTTCTTATTAACAGTTTTTCCAGTCAAAGTAGCTGCTTAAACTGACCTAGTTGTTGGGCCTGAAAAATTATGGGTCTTAGATTCTTAACAATTTTCCTGACTTGCTTCCAGTTAATCTGTTACCAGTCGGTTAATTGTCCGGTGAACGACCTTTGTCGTATTTGACATCTAACCTATATCCTCGTTTAGTTTCCTATTCAAGTTCTTTTTCGTGTAACTTCCAAGAGAAGTCTGCTATGACTTTGAGCCTGGAGCCTCCCTGAACGGTCAAAGGCCAATTTAGAACCTTGATCCATCTCATTACAGGATGGCTTTGAGCCTGTCGGCTCCCTGTTTTAGCTCGCGCGACAGGCTCAACGTGGCGACCTGTTCATGTGGCGAGGTGGCTCAAACGTTTTTTTCTCTCATCTTTGATCCGACAGAGGATTCGGCCGAGATTCCTCTTGGCTTACTGATAGATTTCGACCACTCTATCAGACTCTTTCGGACTTACCCTGTTGTGTCAACTGAAGTTCTTTAAATATTTGAGCCACCCCCCCGTAGAAAAGGACGGTTCCCTTTTCTGCGGTGAGAGTTTTGTTTCTACATTCTAAGGAAAGAGGAATCTGAGAATCGCTCACTTACCTTTTGGTTCAGGCCCCTCAGGGATAATTTGGCCTGTTGGAATATGACGCAGTTTTAGCTAAAGCTACATGAATAATCAATAACTTAGTCACTGATTATCTTTCTATTTCTCCTTCGACTACTGATTAATTCCTATCAGCTTTGGTTATTAGGCTGCATTCCATCTTTTTCGTTGCCTACTTGGATGTGACGTACCGTTCTTTGACGGGTTACTCTACAAGGGTTTGGGGTAGAAATCCCAGAGAGGCTTGATGCCTCAGTTCAGTTGACCAGTTGAGCCTGTCGCCGACATGAACAGGTCGCACTAGAGCATCTATATCTTTGACTGACTTTTCCCAACGGCTATTATCACTATTTAGGTCAGGAAATAATCGAATATCTAGACATTTACGCACCATCCAATCTATCTCTACCTCTGTATCAGTTGTTGCAATACCAACAAATATATTTAATCCCTTGCCAATTTTGCCGACAATTTCCCCATTGACTTTGATTTGAGAAAAATTAACTCTTTGGATCATAACTCCCATATATTTCTAGTCATCAGTAGTCCGTAGCTAGGAGAGAGAAGTTAGAAAAATCTTGACTCTCTATTTTTTATAGGTGTAACTTGTCTGACGGGAATTCCTCCTGATTCATTAACCTTTTTAAGAAATAACACAGTCTTCCAATTGCGATCGCAACTGCTCATGGTCTAAATTCTGACCAATCAAAACCAATTGATTTTTCCGAGTACCTTTCCACTCATCATCATCAATAGTAAACCGCTTACCACTCAAGTGAAAAATATGTCGTAGAGGACTTTCTTCAAACCACAAAATCCCCTTAGCTCTGAATACATTTGCTGATAATTTATTATCCAAAAAATCTTGGAATTTTTTTATAGAAAGAGGCTTATCGCTTTGGAAAGAAATAGAAGTAAATCCATCATTTTCTAAGTGGTGGGAATGATGATGATGGTCATGGTCATGGTCGTGATGGTGATGGTCATGGTCATGGTTATGGTGATGGTCATGGTCATAGCTATGAGCTGCTATGTCTGAATCAAAATATTTATCTGATTCAAATAAACCTACACTAAGAATTAAGGGTAAAGCTACTTGTGATTGCCTAGTTCTGATAATTCTCGCATCTTTTTTAATGTCCCTAATTTTCACTTCCAGTAAATCTAAATCTCCCGGATCAACCAGATCAATTTTATTCAATAAAATAATATCACTATAAACAATTTGACTGTGGGCTGCTTGACTATTAAACAAATCAATACTGTAGTTAGCAGCATCTACTAAAGTTACAATTGAATCTAAACGAGTCAGCTCTCGTAACTCAGTACCCAAAAAAGTTAAAGCTACTGGCAATGGATCAGCCAAACCAGTAGTTTCTACTACCATATAATCAACTTTTTCTGGTCTTTCTAAAACCTTATAAACAGCATCAATCAAATCTTCATTAATAGTGCAGCAAACACAACCATTGCTCAGTTCGACCATAGTGTCATCTGCATTAGTAGTGACAATTAATTCATTATCAATACCAATTTCTCCAAATTCATTGACTAAAACTGCGGTTTTAACACCTTGTTGATTTTGTAATATATGGTTAAGTAGAGTAGTTTTTCCACTACCAAGAAAACCTGTAATTATTGTTACTGGTAAACCATATTTTTGTGTATCCATATTTGAGGTCTGTAACTGAGTAGTTGTTGATGGCATCGTCTTCATATAATTAAAAGTTAGTCGTATAATTTGCCCCAGAGAAATAGATAAATTCGAGAATGTGTTTCTGAGACATAAGTACAATTATTATAATATCAACTTCTATCGTCCTAAATAAAGAAAAGCCTAAATTATTAACATTATAGACCCATGGCAAAACTGAAAATCAATTGAAGCAGGAGTCAGAATACAGCACGCCCGCTCCGCTTCAGAATTAATGAGTGGGGGATTGCTGCTCACCACGAATTAAAGGCCACCAAATCATCTGATTTTTTGGGGACTTAAACCCCTGAATTTCTAGCTGAAAGTTAAACAGAATCCCTCGTAATAGTCCCCATCTATAATCTACGATCGCTCCGAGAGTAAGCGGGAGTGACGATTATGTGATGTAGGGACGTTCCATGGAATGTCCCTACGTACGGTAAAAGCTGATAGCTCGAGACTTGACCTTTTTTTACATAGCCATCATCAAGTTTTTTTTTGTTGCTTGTATTTTCCTGGGGTTAAGGCAGGGCTGCTGCCTCCCGGGGGAGGAACTTCGTTTTCATTCTAAAAAAATTTCATCGGTATGAACTTTATGCAGTGCAATGTTCAGCAAATATTTTCTGATAATTAATAAATTATTAGGAAAAAATTTGGCATTCGTCAGTAGCAAAGGCTTTGAACAAATGAAGGTTTAAATTTTTCATCAAGAATGAAAGCGAAGCGACTCCCCTGGAGGCAACAGCCCTGGGGGTTAAGGGAGTATGCATTTCTTATGACTCGTGCTCGTGGGCAAGCTTGAGCCAGGCACTTCATATTCCATCTAAATCAAAGATTATAGATGGAGTGAGATCAAAGCTATAGCAACCGCCAAGATGGTTAGGATGCTAATCGCAAGACATACTCAATGACATTTCGTAAGCAATCAAAATTTTCTAGATAGATCGTAACTAGAGGGTAGGGTCATAATTAGGAGATTCCTTCCCAGAGCGCTTTGCTACGCACATGAAACGCGAATCCCTATCTTAATAAATACTACTTCTATTCCATGTCCTAACTGCTCTGGCGACTGCTATAGTGTACAGCATTTTTAATGTTGGTGAGGTACATTATACTTTCCCTGAATATCAGATGGGCTATTGCCTAAAACCCCAAGTTTTGTACCTTCTGATTATAAAAAGTGCTGTAAATATGCTGATGTCAAAGTTTTCCGGTTACACCATCTAACTTTTGACTTTTGATTTTTGACTTTTTATTTTCACAAAACTGTTTGTACTCTTTACAAAATAATTGGCTCAAAAGTTGGTCTACTAAGTTTTACAGAAGGTATAAGCGCATCTAACAACTTATCTACTACTTGCTTCCAGGTGAAATGCTGAAGTACCCATTTCGGCCCTGCTTCACGAGCTTTGTCTAAGAATAAAGTTTTTTCAATAACTGTTTGCATCAACTCAATCAGATGTTCTTGTTTTGGTACTACAAAGTGGAGAGTATCTCCATCATTGGTATGATTAGTCTGGAGCTTACTATCAATTGCTAAAGCAAAGTCAGAGTTAGTAAAATCGTCCGTAGGACCACCTTTTGTACAGATCGTAGGTAAACCACAAGCTGCTGCTTCTAAAATAGGCAAATTGAAACCTTCCGCTAAATATGGAGAAACATAAGCATTAGCACTTTGATAAAGTTGAGCTAGCTCAAGAAATGAAAGAGTATTACCAACATAGATGATTCGAGATTGCACTTTTTCCATCTCTGCGTCGGTGAGTGAAAGTTTACTAGCTTTAGCAATAGAATCTTTAGAGGGAAAAATAGCATCCCTTCCCTTAAGAATGAGTTTGGTATCTGGATAATGATCAACAATGGTAGCAAATGCTTTCAGTAAACGCCCTACTCCTTGACTGCTGTTACACATCACCCCAACGTTAAGAAACACAAAATAGTTATCAATACCTAACTTTTGGCGCAGGGTTTTTCTTTCAGCAGTGGGTAAAGGATGATAAATATTAGGGTTGACACCGTGAGGCACAACAACAATACGACTGGCTTCGGCTCCACTGCGAATCAAGCCATTTTTTGACCAGTTGGAAGGGGTAATGATGATTGTATCTCCTTGAGAATGAGCTTCTGCAAAGGAATTGACATCCATTCCGTTAATAATAGATTTGGTGACAATACCCCACTCAGTCGAACCAAAAACTGCTGTGCGTTTGGTAGTGGAGCAACTAAGATTAAAGGGAGCATACATTCGCAATGTTGCATCGGCAGGTTGTTGGGATGATGGGCTAGGGATGTTTCGTAATGCTGCTTCTAAAGTAGGGGGAAATAAACCTGTGACTGGTTGCCAATTTTTGCTAACGTAAGGCATATCCCGATGGGAAATTTTTAGATGCTTTCGGTTAAGCATTTCTAGTAGTTGGAATTGATTGACGATCGCATAAGAGTGAGGTAAAAAACGCCACCCTTCAATAATAATATGCAATAGAATATTACTCCTGAATATTTAGATATTTTATTAGTAATGGTTGAGATTTTTACAGCATCGTTTCCTTCTTAATATAAGTGGTAACAAAATCGTAATCAGACTGCTATTTCACGTTTTCATATATATGATATATGATGTAAGTACTTAGTCAGAAATAAAGTTAATTTTGCAGTGGAGGAATTAGGAACCATAAATCAGGAATTATAATGGTTCGGAAAAATTTATTTTGTTCAGTTATTTGGTGTTTAATTTTGCCTACCTACTTATGGCTATTAGTTTAGTTGCTGCACTAGAGGGAAGCGAGATGTTAGGTATGAATCCCCTACTTTATGATCAATTTTGGTGATTTTCAATAATTTGGGGTCGTGCATCTCTAACAACTTATCTTCTTTCTTTTTACTACATCTAAATCATAATTTACCATAATCAATAATCATTATACAAAAATTATATTTGATTAGGAAAATTTTCTGTGGGTGTGGGTGGTAGATTGTGAGATACTAGCTGATAGGTGAAAGTGGCAATAAAAATAAATTATGTCTAAGCTGATTTAGATTGACTTTTGCCCTGCCTTCAATTAACCTAAGTATATTTATGAATTGAGATTTTAGGATGACTAGCAAAAGTTATCAATTTCAGCAATTAAAAATTGTAGAGGAATTTCCATGAATCAGAAAAAAATACACAATTATGATAGTGGATAATGATTATCGCAATACCAAACTAATGTTGAATATCTTAGAAATATCTGGTTTTAATCTAATGATAGCAGAGGATGGAGAAAGCGCGATTGAAAATCTAAAAAATGTCTTGCCAGATTTAATTTTGCTAGATGTAATGATGCCAGGAATAGATGGCTTTGAAACTTGTAGCCGCTTGCAAGAGTTAGAAAAAACTAAAAATATTCCGATTATTTTTATGACTGCTGTTTCTGCTCCAGAACCAAGAATTAAAGGTCTAAATTTGGGAGCTGTAGACTATATTGTTAAACCATTTAAAACAGAATAACTTTTAGCTAGAATCAATATACATATACGTTTACAACATGAGATTGAAGAACGGACTGTAGCAGAAATGGCATTGCCAAAAGCTGCATCTGAACCGGAAGAGAGAGTCAAAGAAAGAACAGCTGCACTTTCTCAGTCTCTAGAACAACTGAAAGAAACTCAGTTTCAGCTAATTCAAAATGAAAAGATGTCTAGTATTGGGGTGTTAGTTGCTGACATTGCCCATGAATTTAATAATCCAGTTTGTATAGTTGTTGGTAATCTCAACTTAGCTCAAATATATCTCCAGGCAATGATTAATCACATCAAACTATATCAAAAGCAATTTCCTCGTCCTGGCTCAATAATTCAAAAAGATGCAGAAAATATGGATATAGGTTTTATACTATAAGAACTACCTAAAATGTTATCTTCCATCAAAGTAGCTAGCGCTCGAATTAATGAAATTAGCACATCATTGTGGAGTTTTGCGAGAGCGGATAGTACCTCTAAAGTCTCTTTTGATATTAATAATGGTTTAGAGAATACCCTAACGATCTTACAGCATCGATTAAGAGCGAATAGTCAGCGTCAAGAGATTGAAGCTGTTAAAAATTATGGAGATTTACCTCACATTCACTGTTATCCCCATACCTTAAATCAAGTATTTATGAATTTGTTAGTCAACACAATTGAGTCTTTAGAAGAAGATAATTACCAAAAAAAATTGACTTATCGTGGCTTATCGCGAAATTTTAAAAATTCCTAATCGGATCATTATTATCACTTTATTTATACCATCTTATGGAGTGAAAATTATCATAGCTAACAATGGAATGGGAATACTTAAAAATATCAAAAATCAACTTGACGAAGTTTTGGAGAATCCGAAACCTAGTGAGAAAGTAAATACTTTGGGGTTGTCCATGAGTCATTTAATTGTAGTACATAAGCATGGGGGAGAGTTAGAATGTAATTCTCTGTCCGACAAAGGAACTGAGTTTGTGATTAAATTGCCCAGTTCAAGTCAAAGAATAATTAGGAATAATCTGGCAATAATTTTGTAGATTTAATTTATAGAAATTTAAAAATATCTGGCTACAACAAAAATAATAATAATATGTAATTACTCCATCTCTATTTCAGTAAATATTAGGTTGAATACCAATTTGAAAAAATAATGTTGATAATAGACATCTTCCTAATCCCATGCCAGGACACTTCCTGCCCCGATTATTTCTAATTCCGCGCCTCCTATAAACAGAATTTGTAGCAGATTTTTTCCAATTTTTATAAGTCCTCTATACGTCTTCTCAATTGATGGTATAGCGCTACGCATTAAGGTTAGGACATCCTTATGCATACATGCATGCATGTCTCTTGCCTCTTGCTTTTCAACCCAGATTTTTGTCCTAACCAAAAAACGTACTGCTATATTCAATATGTTTTTTAGGCCAAGAATCCTCTTTTAAATTGACCAAATATGATCTTACTTATTCCTGATTTATGTAAATAAATGGTAGAAGTTGTAATTTTGAGTAGAAGCTATTTGAATTTAGTATTAAATCCTCAAATTCTCAGATCGCAAACCCCTGACAACGGAATTTGAGAAAGTAAAAATCATGCTGGCTTCATTCATTCAAAAGTTGACTGCTGATTGCTGATTGCTGATTGCTGACTCACTTAGAGTATATGCTGTATATAAATTCAAGCTTCTATAACCACAAAATATTTTTTCTATCCTGATTTCTCCTCTTTAGTTATGAATTGCCCAAAAATATAACAAAATGAGTCTTAAATAATGATTAGCAAGAAGATTTTTACTTAATCTAAAACATCTTTATGTTAAAATTAAGTTTCTATAATTTCTGAAGTAGATAATGTCTATGATTAGATTCCTTGGTTCCTGTACCTGTGAATAAGATTTTTATTTATGTCGCGAATTAATAATTGTAAACTCCGAACATGACTCTCTACTCCCTATTGTCTGTTGCCTAAATTTTGTCACTCATTCAAACCACAGAGACTATAGATATTTTGAAAGAAAAAAAATGTATGATATAACTCAATTTTGCCTCAGAGATATGTCTGAATGTGGATTGGCTTTACGCCACATAGAAAAAAATATTCATAGTACAGAAGAGGTAAGTAATAAGATTATTCAGTATCTTTACGAGAGGATAATAAATAAAGATAGTCAAGAAAAATCCTGGGTTTTAATTCGTCAATTTCAGACTATTCCATATAAATAACTTACTCCTGAGCTACAAGAACATGCTGCTCAATTATTAACTAATCGGCCAATTAATCCTAATCTTAAATGTTTAACTTTACTTGTTACTGCTGGCGAAAAATCAGAATGGAACACAAGAAAAAAATCAGATGGACATCAAGCAATTCCCTTAGCAAATAAAGAAGCGATCGCTAAAACTCCGATGATGAATATCACAGCTAATCAAACAATTAGGATTAGATGCCGAGTAAGTATTACAAGCAGACACAAATTTATTAGCTGACTTAGAACAAAAAATGTACAATGTCTTTTATGTAGCTGATGCTTTTGGTAGCTCATATATTCCAGCGCTGGAATCATTTGTAATTCCTTTTAATGTGAAATTTGTAATTTGTTTTTCGGTTTATTACCTTCAGGAAATATGTTTGTTGTTTTGATGTTTTTGAAAGTAAAAGTACCAAGAGATGCAATTGATTTATTAAAACCATTAGCATTAAGTGTCAAAATTGCAATTTTGCCTTTCGACTGTTGCCAATTTTTTTTCAGATTGCCAAGAGCAGACAGTGAATAAAATTGAGGAAAAAGATCAAGATAAAATTATTGCACAGCTTCAATCAGAAAATGCTACATTAAATCAGTTATTAGATGTATCAGAGAAATCTACATTAACGCAATCATACCATTTAGAAACAGCGATCGCGGAACTGGAAAAAACTCTAGAAAAACTCCAGACAACTTATGCTCAACTACTACACACAGAAAATTTTTCTAGTTTAGGGCGAATGATAGCTGGTGTAGCTCATGAAATCAACAACCCTATTAGCTATATTCGTGGGAATATTATTCCCGCTCAAGAATATATTCAAGACATACTAGAGTTGCTAGATATATATCAGCAGCAATATCCTGAGCCGACTCCATAAATTCAAAATAAAATAGTAGAAATCGACCTAAATTTTGTTAAAAAAGACCTTGATAAAATCATCAAATCTATGCACATAGGTACAGAAATAATTTATGAAATAGTTAAATCAATGCGTAACTTTTCTCGATTTGAAAAAGCAGAATTTAAAAAAGTCAAGCTCCAGGAAGCAATTAATAGTACACTGATGATTTTAGGCAACCCCATTAAAGCCAAATCTTTTGATCCAGAAATCAAGGTTATTAAGGAATATCAAGAATTGCCATTAGTAGATTTTTATTCTGGTAAACTGCACCAGGTATTGATGAATATTTTGAGTAATGCTATTGATGCACTTGATGAATCAGCAGCGCCCTCCAAAAGAAGTTTGGAAAAACCTCAGTCAAATTAAAATTTCTACTAAAGTTGTAGATGAGGAGTGGATAGTAATTTCTATTGCAGATAATGGCTTGAGTATGACTGAAG
>JAJEAQ010000413.1 GCA_022822685.1 Trichodesmium sp. jk18x7bins.61 | reverse complement strand
ATATCTCGCCCTTACGGGCGGGGTTTAAGAAATACCTGATTTCAGAATCTTTTACAAAACTAAACATACATCGATTTTATCGTGCCTACCTACTTATATTAATTAATCAATTAATCAAGATCATAAAATTAAGTAGTCCTTAATTTATTATGGCTCTATTTAAAATTGACTATTTTCCTGATTATGAACTTAAAGCGAGGATTATTATTACTGACTATGATTTGCCTGGAAGTAAGGGCAATAGCGGTTTATTTGTTGGGTGGAATTGATCCGGAATTAATCCAAGCTTGATTGAAAAAGCCGGAATTTTGGCTTCAATCATCTATATTATTGTCTATAGCGTTTCGACAATTTTGCTGCTGACTTCTGCTTCCCTCAATCTCAAAGGAAAAATATCCAATCACAATCAGCTAATCTTTTTTGTATAACAGCCATAATTTTATACTATTGACTAACGCTATTTCAATTTATTTTATGATTCAGTTTTAACTTTTATAGAATATTATTCTCAGCTTCTAATTTTCACTTTTAGAGATTTTATAAATAACTTTAGGAGCTACCTCTTGAAGTTCAGTTGTTTTGGAAGGTTTATATGATTCAATTAACAAATATAGATCTAGCTATAGCTTTAGGGCTGATTGCTATAGCTATTGGTCTCTCAGCTTGGCAAAAATTAGGACTGGAATGGCAACTTTTAATAGCTACAGTCCGTACTATCGTACAATTAACATTGGTTGGTTATATATTAGTAATAGTATTTTCTACTAAACAGCCTTGGTTAGTGATAGCTATTTTAACTGTTATGTTAACAGTTGCTTCTTTAGTGGCGAGGAATAGGATTAGTAAAAAAATACCTCGGTTATTACCTTTAGTTTTTGTTTCTATTTTAACAAGCACAACTTTAAGTATTAGTTATACAAATTTATTGATTATTAAATCTGAAAATTGGTATGAACCTCAATATTTAATTCCTTTAGTGGGAATAGTATTAGGAAATGCGATGAATACAGCAGCGATCGCTGGTGAAAGACTTGTTAGTACAATTAACTCTAGCCCAATCGAAATTGAAACTTATTTAAGTTTAGGAGCTACTCCTCAACAAGCAGTTGTTAAATATAGAAAAGATGCTGTTCGTGCTGCATTGATACCGACTTTAAATTCGATGATGGTAATTGGAATAGTGACACTTCCTGGAATTGTGACTGGTCAGTTATTAAGTGGCGTTAATCCTTTAGATGCTGTGGCATATCAAATTTTAATTATGTTTCTTTTGGCTTTTGCGAATTTAGTAACAAGTTTATTAGTTACCTATGGTTTATGTCGGCAATTTTTTAATCAAGAAGCACAACTACAAAAGTTTTAAATTATTTCGCATCCTGAAAAAGTTAAGAGCTATCTGAATCGGGAAAAATTATAGTTGAAAAATGTGCGATCGCCTCCCTAAAAACTGGCAGCTTTATCAAGTATTTAAGGATGGATTTTTATGAACAAGTTACAGGAATATTGATTTTCTGTTCGGCAAAACACTGATAATAAAGTTTGTAGTTGAGCTTTAGCCCTCTCAAACTATAGGGAGCAAGCCCAACTACAAACAAAGCGGACTAAGAATCGGTGTCATGCTTTCCTTTTTTTTTCAAATATTTGGAACATGAGCTGCAATTTTTAAACCTTGTGGATTATAAACCTCTAAAGGAATCTTGGCATTATTACTAATAGCTTTAAATGCTACCTGCAAAGTTGTTAAATGTTTTTCTAATTCAGTACGACTCTTTTCATCTTTTTTACTTTGTACTTCCTTGGTTGTTTTTTGAATTTTCTCCACATAGTCAGAAGTTAACCTCACGGTAATTAAATCTTTAGTCACACTATATTCACATATTTTCGATTTTCCCTGACAAGTTTTACTTAAATCCTGACGAGCTTTAGCTAAAGTTGCTAATAATCTCTGGTTAGCTGCTGCTATTTTTAGAACCGTATCATAGGATTTAATCAAAGGTTTTGCTTTAGTAAAATAATTAGAAGTAGTCGGCACTTCTTTAGCAGAATTTAAAGCTCTGCGCCAATATTCTACAGCCTCTTTCCAATTATCTTTTGTTTCAAAAACCTCAGCTTGTTTAGCGTAAGTAATAGCTTGATTATAAGCTGCTTCTCCAATTTCTTCTATGATTCTACGCTCCTGGGTTTCCTGAAGTTTTTGTTCATATTGAGGCTGTAAATTTTTTGCTTCTAAATAGGCTATTGTTTGTGGTGGAATAGAAGATATATTGTTTAAAGCATCTGCCCAAGTTGCATATACATTTTTCCAGCTTTCTGCAAACTGAGCAATTAATGCTCTAGTCTCTGCTAACTGAGCTGATTTTTTCGCAGCAGTTAGTTTCTGATTAGCTTCTTCCTCATTAGTTAATCGCCCTTTTATTGCTACCATGTATTTCCAATACTGTTGTAATTTACTCTTAGCAAAAGGATATGAAGGGCTATTTTCTGGTATTTCTTCCAAGAAGGCGATCGCCTCTTGCCATAGTGATTGAATTTCTACCCAATCTTCTATAGGTAGAGGCAAGCCTTTACTATTTTGAGCTGCCTGTTGACCTTTAATCAGGGCTTTTCTAATTGTTTCTAAGTGTTGAATTTCTGTTTTGTAATTAGACTTTAAATGTTTTGCTTCTAAGTAGCGTATTGACCAAAAAGGAATTTTTCCTAGATCCTGAACTGCTGTTTTTAGCTTTTCTTGTGCCTGTTTGGGAGCAGCAGAGTTTTTGGTATTTTTGATTGTTTCTAGTGACTGTTGATTTAACTCTTTTGCTGTTGGTATAATCATACATTTCCCAATCACGCAGGGTTGAGTTATAGCATAAAAACAGCCGATTAAAATTGCTAAACTTAAGCTAGCACTGAGGAATTCTAGTTTAGAGAAGGTACTTAAGTTAACTGTTGATTCTTGTTCTACGTAATTTATGGCTTTTGTTTTTGATTTTTTGGGAGATATATCTAACAGTTCCACATCAAAAGGATTATCTAAATCATCCAACAATTCTGAGGTGATTTTGAGTTCTAATTTTTTACTTTCTTGACTCGGAATTTGCTGTTTTGCTAAATCGGTATTTGTCTGAGATTTACCTTGAGATTCTAATCTAATAGATAGTTCTTCTAAATCCTCTATATTAAATGGATTATCTAATGAATCTAAGAGTTCTGGTGTAATTCTTATTTCAGAGTCTATGTCTGGATGTACCAATTTCGGCATGAAAGTTAACGTAGATTCTTCTTGCCGACTATTTGTAAAAAAGGGATGATAAGCATAGGGATATAGATGACCTATTACATTCAAGCAAATACCTACTTTTTCAACTGATTCTAATTGTTGTTTTTGAATGATACTTTTTAGTTCTGTAATTGTTTTTTCTCGATCAATTACGACATTTGCTGGATGCTGACAAATCACCAATAATGTTCGAGCTTTTAAGTCACACTGAATTTGACAGGAATTATTGCAATTTCTCAAATATTTCCAGTTTTCTTGTAAGTTCTGCTCTAATATTTGTGCATTAATATTTCTAATTGCTGTTTTCATTTTTGATTTAATAATTTCTTGACTGATTTGCTAATTTTTCAAACTATTCTATAGAATAGTTTTTTTGATTCTGTAATTAAATCCACAATTAGATCGAGACTAGCTAGTAGTAAGTATTCAGAAGGTAAGTAGTAGAGAAATCAGGATAATTTACCAGTAGCTAAACTAAGCCTAACTCTCGTTTCAATAGATGAATTGACTCTGTACCAATGTAATTTTCACAACAGATAATTTGTGGTGGACGAATTACTTCTTCTCTATTTTTTTGTAAGGTAGCTTTAACTGTAGCAAAGCTAGCTTTGTCGCAGATAATTGTTCTAGCTGCTTGTACCATAGCGTTAATTTTGTAGGTGTCTGTGAGTTGAGCAGTCATTACAATTACATCATTTCCACGCACACTGTGAATAATTACTTCTGCAGCTCGCAATAAACCAGAACTGAGACTAACTATACCAAAGTAACTTCCTTTGGGTAAATCATTAATCAATTGGAATTCTTGAGCATAATCATATATATCAATTGGTATAACTCGGACAGATTTAGGGGCAGCTATTTCTTCAGCTTGCCCAATAAAATACCGACTTGTGACAACTGTTCCAGAAGATGCTTGGTCTATAATTTCACCTAGTTCTTCTATGGGAACTAATTGCACAGAAATATGAAGAGCTTGTTCTAATTCTTGAGCCATTAATTGTCCAATACCAATGTCATTCAATGGAGCTGTGACTAAGACTCTGGCGCTACAACGTAATCGCCAGTCAATCTCAACCAAAAACATTTCCCTAGCTTCATTGAGGCTACAACCTTGAGACAACAATTCATCCAGGCTACGCTTGACTATGTTATTAGCACTTGGATATTTTTCGTAAGTAGGAGAGCTTAACTGTGATCCTCCCTCATGGCCTTGGACTTTTACATATATGCCTGAACCTGCTTGAGCTTCTACAAGACCACTCTCTTCTAGTTGACGATATACTTTACTTATGGTATTACGATGTAAACCAGTTTGCATGGCCAGTTGTCTGGTACTAGGTAATCGATGGCCAGGGGGGAACTGTCGAGAGGCGATCGCAAACCGAATTTGATTAAATAATTGGTTTGATACGGGAATATCACTATCTACTTTAATCTGAAAATTAACCATTACCAAAACTCCAAGATTTATGACAATAAAAGCAAAAAAACTTTTGTCTAGTGAAAATACAAATATATACTGATTACTATATACTGATTACTAAGTTTTTCCGATTGGGAGCAGGGGATTTAAACAAGGTTAAAATTCACCTTCTTCCTTTCAGCTTGCTAATTTATTGCTTATTTTTAAGCTGAACCATTATGTCAAATTTAGAAATTCGCACAGATCATGTAAAAATCTCGAATGGAGATCTAGAGATAGCTTCCTATCTAGCAAAACCAGCAGCAGAAGGTCCATTTCCAGGAGTAGTGGTGATCAAGAAATATTTGGGGTAAATGCCCATATTCGGGAAGTAACAAAGAAAATCGCCAAGGAAGGTTATGTGGCGATCGCACCCTCGATATACCAACGTCAAGCTCCTGGTTTTGAAGTTGGCTATACTGAGGCTGATTTAGAATTAGGTTGCAAGTATCAAGAACAAACTAAAGCCTCAGAGCTGCTCAGTGATATTCAAGCTACAATAAACTATCTCAAAACTTTACCCAATGTTAAAACAGATAAGTTTGGCTGTATAGGCTTTTGTTTCGGAGGCCATGTGAGCTATCTAGCTGCGACTTTACCAGAAATTCAAGCAACAGCCTCTTTTTATGGAGCTGGTATTACTACTGGCACTCCTGGTGGTGGCCATCCTACTATTACTCTGACTCCTAAAATTAGTGGTACGATATATTGCTTTTTTGGCACACAAGATCCTTTAATCTCTATAGAACAAGTAGACAAAATTCAGGCAGAGTTGCAAAAAAATCAAATTAAACATAGAGTATTTCGTTACCAAGCAGGCCATGGTTTTTTTTGTGACCATCGTAGCAGTTACAATGCTGAAGCTGCTGCTGATGCTTGGACTCATACTAAACAATTGTTTAGTCAAGAATTGTGAAGAAAGAAACAAGGTAAATAGGCTATTTACTTACTGAAGCTCTAGGGATTAGCTATATTTAAGTAGCCTAGTGTTTTTTTTTATTCTATATGAATCCCAATTCAACTAGCTCCCAAGAAAGTAAAAAGTCCTTTTCAATGGACGATTTTGCCAAAGCCCTGGAAGAACATGATTATGAATTTCAAAAAGGGCAAGTAGTCAGTGGAAAAGTATATAGCCATGAGTCTGAAGGTGTCTATATTGATATCGGAGGTAAGTCTTTGGCCTTTTTACCCATTCAAGAAGCTTTCTTGGGAGTAACACAAGATTTATCGGAAGCGCTACCATTGCAGCTAGAAAGGGACTTCCTAATTATCCGCGAGCAAAATGCAGACGGAGAAGTACTTCTTTCGATTAAGCAGCTAGAAATTAATCAAATCTGGGAGAAGTTGACTGAATTAAAGTCTGATGGTCAGTCTTTTCCAGTTCGAGTAATTGGTATAAATAAAGGTGGGGTGACAGTAGATATAGAATCTTTGCGGGGTTTTATTCCGCGATCGCATCTCTTGGCAAGGGATAATTTGGAGTCGTTGCTTGACCAAATATTGGCTGTTAATTTTTTGGAATTAGACCAAGAAAAAAATAAAATTGTTTTGTCTCAACGTTTAGCGGCTCAATCTGCTGGTTTTATGAAGTTATTTGTTGGTCAGTTAGTAGAAGGAAATATTGTTGGTATTAAACCTTTTGGTGTTTTTGTAGATTTAGAAGGTATAACTGGTTTAATTCATATTACCCAAGTTAGTCAGAAACGGGTGGATTCTTTATCTACAATTTTTGCCGTGGGTAATTTGGTTAAAGCAATAATTGTTGATTTAGATGAGGGGAGAAAACGAATTTCTCTTTCAACTAAAGTTCTAGAAAATTATCCAGGGGAAATGCTGGATAAAATTGATGAAGTGATGGAATCGGCAGATGCTCGTGGAGAAAGGGCTAGAAAAGCGTTACCTCAATTACAGTAATTTTTGACTGTTAATTTCGAGTTTTTCTACTACTTGATCAGTCAGGCTGAATAGGTTTTGAAACTTATTCAGCAGTTTTTATTATCAAAATTTTTATTGGTATGAAATGGAAGGAGAAAGAGGGTCTAATTATCAACTTTATTGATATAACTTTCCCGGAAATAATTTCATAAAATCCTACTTTACCAATTAGAGCGATTTCTAGAGCTGGCGCAGAAATAAGCGATATTTTAGAAGATAAATTTGTTGAGATAGTCAAGGTGCAAGAAAAAATTATTGAAGTTGATGGTGATCCTAAAGGGTCAACTAAAAATCCTTATGATATTTATTTTATATATGAGTTTAGCAAACAGGAGCAAGAGCTAGTTTGGATAGATATTAAAGCTACAAATGCAGCCTACAAAGATAGTAATCCAGATCTGGGAACTTACAAAAAATTCATATTTTTTTTCAAAAAAAGGAAATTATTTTGCTGTCTATTGTAAATTAGCTTATATTCAGGATGAAAATGGTCTTAGATTTGTAGAAACTCCTACAGGTCAAATGGTCAGTGTTTTCCTGCTGAAAGATATTAATTCTTCTTTTCGGATTCAGCCAAATAATCAACTACAGGTGAATTATGCTGCTTCTCCTCAACCTCGAAGTTTAACGGAATTTATTGATTTGTTAAAAGAAAAAGTAGCAGCATCTTTAGTGAGAAAGCAGCAAAAAATTGAGAGAGAAATTAATAACTTAGAAACTGAATTTAAGAATGTCAAGCAAGAAGTGAAAAAGACTTTATCTCGCTAATTTCTTGATTAGTAAGTTTTAGTTATTCGTAAATTAGACAGTCAATTTTATTCCTGTTTAAGGGGTTTATAGTTATGATTTTGTGAAAAAATAAACTTTTTTTATCTAGCCAAAAAGGTAATCTCCT
>JAJEAQ010000182.1 GCA_022822685.1 Trichodesmium sp. jk18x7bins.61 | reverse complement strand
CAATTAGTTAGCAGGTAATCGATGAAAATTCTAGTTGTAGAAGACGAGCAATTTATCGCCGCATCTTTAACTGAGGCTTTAACTGAAGAACTGTTTGTAGTTGATATAGCTACAGATGGTCAAGCAGGTTGGGAGCAGGCTCAAGCTTTGGATTATGATTTAATTTTATTAGATGTAATGCTGCCAAAGTTAAATGGTATTACTCTATGTCAGAAGTTTCGCTCTATTAATCAAAGCACGCCTATTATATTTTTAACGGCTCGCGATCACAGTCAAGATAAGGTAAAAGGTTTAGATGCTGGAGCTGATGATTATGTAGTCAAACCATTTAATATGGAAGAACTATTGGCTAGAATTAGAGCATTATTAAGGCGAGGAAATGAATCTGCTTCTGTTATCAAAAAATGGGATGGTTTATGTTTAAATCCTCAAACTTGTGAAGTTAGTTATAATCAAAAACAGTTAAATCTTACTCCTAAAGAGTATGAAATACTAAATCTGTTTATGCACAATTCCCACAGAATATTTAGTCGGAGTGCAATTTTAGATAAGGTTTGGAATTTTGAAGATACACCTACAGAAGATACGGTGAGATCCCATATTAAAGGTTTGAGACAGAAGTTAAAAGCAGTAGGGGCTCCCTCTGATTTAATTGAAACTGTTTATGGTTTAGGCTATCGGCTCAAACAAGACAAGAATAATTTATTAGTCAAAAAAACAAAAAAAAATCAGCCAACTCCGCCTCAAGAATCTCATGGCTATAAACAAAAACTGCAAAATTCATTAAGTAAAATTTGGGATAGGTTTAAGGGCAGTATTAGAGAGAGAATTGATGTACTAGAAGAAGCAGTAATAGCAGGAAAAAATGGGGAATTAGAAAAAAGTTGGCAATTTCAAGCTCAACAAGAAGCTCATAAATTAGTAGGTTATCTGGGTACATTTGGTTTAACAGATGGCTCAGATTTAGCTAGAGAGATAGAAACATTATTAGCAGTAGAACAACCTCTAAATTCTGGGAAAATTTTCCATTTATCTGAACTGGTAACAAATCTACGCAACGAGATTGATAAAAATAGTAACATAGACAATAAGCAAGCAAATAACAATCAGCAGCCGTCTCAAGCATCTAGAGCAGTTTCTGTAACTCATACAGAAAATGTTTCCTCAGAATGCAATTTATTGTTAATACTAGACAAAAATAGCTTATTGGCCAAACAATTATTTCAGGAAGCAACAAATCATAAAATTCAATGTATGCTGGTTGCAAGTTCTACATTTATTACAGATATAGATACTGAGAATCATCAGAATGTAAGCTCTAATTGGCAAAATTTATTATTCTCTCCTCATGTAGTTTTGCTTGATCTGGAAGTGGCCAATGCTGATCAAATATTAGTCAAAATTGTGCATCAAATGCCCTTTGTGCCTGTAATTGTACTTAATACTCAGGATAACTTGAGCGTTCGCATCAAAATTGCTAAATTAGGAGCATTAGCATATTTAAAAAAGCCAGTGCCAGCAGCTCTAGTCATAGATTTAGTCTTAGATATCTGGCGAAAAAATCAGATTCCCAGAACTGTTATGATTGTAGATGACGATCTACAAATATTGGAGATTGTCAAACATATACTTATGCAGTGGGGAATTAAAGTTGTCACAATCAGTGATGAGCGAAATTTATGGGAAATTTTGGAAAATACAATGCCAGATTTATTAATTTTAGATGTAGAAATGCCGCATTTTAACGGCATTGACTTGTGTCAAGTTATTCGTAATGATCCTCATTGGAGTTTGCTTCCTGTAGTATTGATCACAGCTGACAAAAATCCCAGTCTTTGTCATCAAGTCTTTGCTGCTGGTGCAGATGATTGTATCAGTAAACCTTTTATATATTCTGATTTAGTTAATCGTATTATTAATCGGATGAGGCGAACTCCCAGTATTTAATTTTTCCACTATTTGAAGCAGCTAGAAGGGAGTTGGATAGAAATACTTGCATCCTCAACTCCGTGTCTACAAACCCTAACTAATTGTAGATACGGTGGATGACGGTGACGACTTACTATTGCAGCACGGTGGAAATAACTAACCAGTGACAAAATACTCAAAGCCTTACCAAACAATACTTTTATAGCAGTACGTTTTTTTGTTAGGACAAAAATCTGGGTTGAAAAGCAAGACTCAAGAGGCAAGAGGCAAAACATAAATGTCCTAACCTTAATGCGTAGCGCTATAACTTCCCCATAGCGGTAGTATTGACTCCGGAGGATGTTGGTTGATTAACATGAAGCTTTAATATTTACGATTTAAAGAGAGTGAAGAAAAATGATTCAAAATACTACTAATAGTCAAACTGATTTAATAGAATCCTTAAAAGCTGCCAATGCTAAACTAAAAACAGAAATTAGAGAGCGTAAACGAGTCGAAAAAGCTCTACAGGAGCTAGTAAAAACATACCAAGAAACTTCTCTACAACTCCGAACATTAATTAATGCGATGCCAGATATTGTTTGTTTTAAAGATGGCACAGGTAAATGGCTAGAAGCTAATCAGTCAATGCTAGAATTATTTCAGCTCGAAAAAGTAGATTATCGCGGTAAGTCAGATACCGAACTGGGAAAAATTAGTAGTTTTTATCGAGAAGCTCTTTTAAATTGCCATAATAGTGATCAAGAAGCGTGGCAGAAAAGAATTTTATCTCGGAGGGAAGAGATAATTTCTAAACCAGATGGTAGTGTAAAAATTTATGATGTGATTAAGATACCATTATTTTATGAAGACGGAGAACGTCATGGAATTGTAGTTTTGGGGCGCGACATTACAGAACAAAAGCAGACAGAAAACGCCCGGAAGAGATTAGTTTCTATAGTACAATCCTCAAATGATGCCATAATTGGTAATACTTTAGCTGGAATTATTCATAGTTGGAACTATGGATCACAAGCAATTTATGGTTACTCTATTTCGGAGGTAAAAGGTCGTTCGATTTCAATGTTAGCTCTACCAGAAAGACCTAATGAAATTCCCCAGATTTTAGCAAATATTGCAGCGGGAGTCAGTATCGATAATTATGAAACTGTGCATATTAGAAAAGATGGGAAACACATAGATGTAGCTTTAACAATATCTCCAATTAAAGATACTCAAGGTAATGTGACAGGAGTCTCAACTATCGCCCGTGATATAAGCGATCGCAAGCAGATAGAAAAATCTTTGGAACAACTTCGTTACCAACATCAATTAATTTTAGACTCAGCAGGAGAAGGAATTTGTGGCATAGATATGTTTGGGAAAATTTCTTTTGTTAATCCGGCTGCAGCCAGAATGACTGGTTATAAAATTAAAGAGTTAGTAAATAGTTACTGGAGTTTCCATATTGGGAATAAAACTAATCACAAAAGTAAAAAAAAATCGACAGAAAAGAATAGTCAAGATTGTCAAGTGACAACAACCTTAAAAGAAGGAGTGGTTTGTCATGTGACTGATGAAGTCTTTTGGCGACAAGATGGAACTTTTTTTCCCACAGAATATGTCAGTACACCTATTCTAGAGCAGGGAAAAATTATCGGTGCAGTTGTGACATTTAAGGATATTACAGAAAGACAAGCCGTCGAACAGATGAAAGACGAATTTATTTCAGTAGTTAGTCACGAATTACGCACTCCTCTAGCTTCTATTCATGGGGCTTTAGGTTTACTCAAAAGTGGATTACTCAATCAGGCGCCAGAAAAAGGTAAAAGGATGCTGGATATTGCAGTAGCTAACACTAATCGCTTAGTGAGGTTGAGCAATGATATTCTTGATTTAGAGCGCCTTCATTCTAACCAAGTAACAATGCTTAAAGAAGCTTGCAATGTTGCTGAATTAATGATGCAGGCAGCAAGTGAAATGCGACCTATTGCAGATGAAGCAGGAGTGAGTTTATCGATAACACCAATAGATGCTAAATTGTGGGGATGTGCTGACAGACTGATTCAAACTTTGACTAACTTACTGAGTAATGCCATTAAGTATTCCTCTACAGGAACAACTGTATGGTTAACTGCTAAAAAACAGCCGTTTGATCGGAATCAGAGCATTATCTCCGATAATTTAGCTTCAAGAGTTCAAAC
>JAJEAQ010000480.1 GCA_022822685.1 Trichodesmium sp. jk18x7bins.61 | reverse complement strand
TATACCTAATTAAGCGGATTTGATATAACCTCTGTTTTATCCCCCCAACTCCATTTGAAAGAGGGGAGTAAAACAAACCATCCTTCATTATCTATTCTGCCCCCTTCTTACTTTTGACTTTTAACTTGATGAGTGGGCGCTCCCTCCATCGGACATGATATGAGCGATCGTTGTTGCTCTTCTGAGCAGAAATAGGTTATTTTACGTAGGTCCTCAAAACTATATTTCGCAACTATACTCACTCCGTTGCTGAATCAATTTCGCTACTAAACCAGTCCACCCAGTCTGATGACTCGCACCTAACCCAGCACCATTATCACCATGGAAATATTCATAAAAAAGAATCAAATCTTGCCAGTGAGGGTCATTTTGAAATATTTCTGTCTGACCATAAACCGGACGTTTCCCTTTTTTATCCTTGAGAAAAATTTTAATTAATCTAGCTTCAATTTCTAGTGCTACTTCCCAAAGATTCATCATGTTACCAGAACCTGTTGGACATTCGACCTGGAAATCATCACCTAAATATTTATAAAACCGTTGCAGAGATTCTATCATTAAATAATTAAATGGAAACCAGATCGGACCTCGCCAGTTAGAATTACCACCAAACATTGCATTGGTAGATTCAGCCGGTTCATAATCAACTCGATATTCTTCACCATTAACATCAAAAATATAGGGATTTTCGGCGTGGAAACGAGATAAAGAACGAATGCCATAATCACTGAAAAATTCGTTTTCATCTAACATTTTTTCTAGAATTATCCGCAAGCGTTCGGGACTCACAATTGCTAATAAACGTTCTGAGTCAATACCGCAAGCTTCCATACAAGCAATATTCCCACTCAGATCACTCCGATTTTCCATAAACCAATTTACCCGTTTCTGGAATTTAGGTAATTTTTGCAAAGTTTCTGAGTCAATAATTGCTACGGCAAACAATGGAATTAATCCCACTATAGAACGGACTTTTAGATGTACATCTTCTTTTTCTGGTTCGTGCAAAACATCATAATAAAAATTATCGGCTTCATCCCAGAGTTGAGTTCCGTCCGACCCTAAATGATTCATGGCGTCTACAATGTATAGGAAGTGCTCAAAAAATTTAAAGGCAATGTCTTCATAAACATCATTTTCTACAGCAAGTTCGAGAGCAATTGTTAACATATCTAAGCAAAACATTGCCATCCAACTTGTACCGTCTGATTGCTCAATATGTCCACCAGTAGGCAACTCTGAACTACGGTCAAATACTCCAATATTATCTAACCCTAAAAAGCCTCCTTCAAAAACATTATTACCTTCAATATCCTTCTGATTTACCCACCAAGTAAAGTTCAGTAAAAGCCTTTGAAATACCAGTTCTAAAAATTTGCGATCGCTACGACCATAAACTTCTTTTTCTATCTGATAAACTCGCCAAGTTCCCCAAGCATGAACGGGAGGATTTACATCACCAAAATTCCATTCATAAGCTGGTAATTGACCATTTGGGTGCATATACCATTCCCTAGTAATTAAATCTAATTGGCCTTTAGCAAAATCCGGGTCAATTATTGCTAAAGGTATAGTATGAAAGGCTAAATCCCAAACCGCATACCAGGGATATTCCCATTTATCTGGCATGGAAATTACATCATCATTAAATAGATGAATCCACTCGTAATTCCTAATATGTTTGCGGTTTTCTGATACTGGAGGTTGAGTCTGATCCCCTTCTAGCCATTCGGCAACAATATAATGATAGTATTGTTTTGTCCATAGCATTCCGGCAAAGGCTTGGCGCTGAATATTGCGCCATTCATCATTCATTTTACAGGGGGAAATTCGCTGATAAAATTCCTCAGTTTCCTGAATTCGTGTTTGAAAAGTTGCTTCAAATTCTGCATCAAATGGTTGTCTAATTCCAGGAGAGTCAGCCAGTCTTAATTTAACAATTTTAGTTTCACCTGCTGCCAATTCTAGGGTATAATGTGGATAAAATTTTGTCCCGTACATAGCTGGATTAATAGCATCTTTTTTCCCATTAACTAGATAATTATTGATGCTATCCTTGACATAAGGAGAAATATTTTTTTCTCCAAATAGCCGTTCTCTATTTGTTTCATTTTCTGTGAAAAATAGTTCAGTCTCAGGAAAATAAAGCCACCTCTTACCTAAAGTAGGATGGTCTGCTTCGATGAGACCAGGATTGATTTTTTTGAGGATCGGTTTATTGGATTTTTGACCCCAAGACCAAGTATTTCTAAACCAAAGAGTAGGTAATAAATGTAAAGTTTTAGTTTCTGGACCTTGGTTATTTATCGTAATTTTAATCAGGATATCTTCTGCTGTAGCTTTAGCATATTCAACAAATACATCAAAATAACGATTGTCGGCAAATATTTCAGTATCGAGTAATTCATATTCTAAATCTAGGCGATCGCGCTGTTGATTTTCTGATACTAACTCAGCATAAGGATAAGCACTTTGAGGATATTTATAAAGTGCTTTCATGTAACTATGACTGGGGGTATTATCTAAATAGAAATAATATTCTTTAACATCTTCGCCATGGTTTCCTTGAGTTCCTGTTAAACCAAAAAGTCGCTCTTTGATCATCGGATCTTCGCCATTCCACAGAGCGATAGCGAAACAAAGTCGTTGATGATTGTCAGAAATTCCACAAATACCATCTTCTCCCCAGCGATAAGCACGATAATGAGATTGTTCGTGAGAAAAATAATCCCACGCTGCACCATCATCACTATAATCTTCTCGTACTGTCCCCCATTGTCTCTCACTCAAGTAAGGCCCCCAACGTCGCCAGTATCCTTCATGCTTGAGGTTGGCCTCTAATCTTTTTTCTTCTTGAGTAAATATGTTCTGGTTTTGACTATTCATAATCATCTAAAAAGAATACTGATACTTTGAAACAGTCTTGCATCTTAAATTCACTACAACTTTAGTATCTGTAACATAATAGACTGTTTGCAGAAGTAAGTCAAACTTTAAAAAAATTTGACGATTTACTTTTTAGGGTTGCTATATAAAATTTTGAAATCTAGTCAGAAAATCATTCTGACTGTAGTTCCTTAATTTATTTTTGTAGAAAAAAGTTAAGAAAAGTACGAATTACAGCAATTGCAGTTATTTCATATCAGAGACTGTTTGTAAAAGTCTGGTTAAACTTTTGTGTAGGCTTTGCCCAGGCGAGGATATCTCTTGGTACTCACCGAGATTTTAGCTTCCGCCGTAACCCAGCAAAATTAAGCAGTATAGCTATCTTAATATTGACTTTATAAACAGTCTCTCACTCCAACTAGGAGATATAGCAGTTCCTACCACATCAGTAGCTAACAGAAATTATCAAGCCAGGGTTAAGAAAATACCTAATTCGAGCCGGATGTTTCTATCTAATGTGAAACGTTTGTGATTTTTCCGGACTCGCAAAATTTCTACTAATGATTTCAGAATGGCCAAAGCGATAATAAAAACTACAATTCATTCAATAATAATCTTCAAAACAAGCACAATTTGATCTAAAAAAATATCAGTTATTTCTATTAAATTTGTAGTTAGATAAAAATATACAAAAGGCTGTTGTGTAATCAATAGTTCATCCCCTACTAAATGGCCAAGAGAATCATTAACTACTTTGAAGCGATCGCAATCTAGAAAAATTACAGCCTACTGATAATTGGAATTCGCCTTGCTATAATCAAGAGCTTGTTTGAGACACTCCATAAATAAAACCCGATTTGCCAATCCTGTCAAACTATCGTGAAGTGCCATCTCTAGTAACTTGGCATTAGCTGCTTCTAATTGTTTGGTTCGCTCTTGCACTCGTGTTTCTAGTTGAGAGTTAAGCAGGCGAATTTCTCTTTCTGCAGCTTGTATGATTAATTGATTCTGAACTCTTACTAAAACTTCTTATAACTTAAATGACTTAGTAATATAATCTACCCTCCTACCTTAAAATCTCTGACTTTATCAAATACATCATTCAGAGCGCTGATAAAAATTATCGGAATTTCAAACGTTTGAGAATTATTTTCTAACTCTTGACACACTTCATACCCATCGATATCTGGCATCATAATATCTAGTAAAACCAAACTCGGCGGTGCAGTCTGTACAGCTCTAAGTGCCATTTTTCCGTTAATTGCCTTCCAAACGTTGTATCCTTGCTTGGTTAGCATTCCAGATAATAAGCGTAAGTTCTCTGGTGTATCATCAACAATTAGGATATCTGCTAGAGTGCATGTATCATTCAGTATGTTTTCTTTTTGTTTAGAATGCTCCATTATCTGCTATTTGTTATCCTGAAATTTTATTAACTCCGTAACTAGATAAAATCTAAAATTATCCACTATATCAGTTAATACCATAGCCAGAGTTTTATCCACTTGAGGAGTTTGCTCAAGCAGTTGCAAGATTTCAGGCTCTGAGCATATAGAGGCAGCATGGTATAGTTTTTATACCCACTCTACTGGCATTTTAGCAATCTTAGCAGCTATTTCAGAATAATCTAGCATTGCCTCTGAGAAGTTTTGGTTAATTTTTTCTTTGGGGGTTTTTTCTGCTGCATACAGATATTTTACCCCTAAATGTTGACTAATTTTGACTAACAGTTCTGATTCTTGAAATGGCTTGTTGATTACACCATCCCATCCTGCTGATAAAATTTTATATCTTTCTTTTTCAAACGCACTAGCAGTAAGAGCTATAATTCTAGTTGATTGTCACCTTTTAATTCACTCCTAATTTTCCTAGTTGCTTCATAGCCATTCATTACAGGCATTCGTATATCCATTAAAATTAAGTAGGGTTGCCAATTCCGCCACATTTATAGAGCTTGTTGAGCATTTTCTGCTTCTTTCACAGCAAACCCTATAGATGTGAGTAATTTTACCAATAACAAACGGTTAGTATTTGTATCTTCTGCTATTAAAATACGATATTGAGGCTGCTTGGAGTCTAAGCCAATAATTTTTGTTCTAATGGCTGATTTTTTCTAGTTTGATATGTTTTTATTATTTCTACTAGAATATCAAAACTCAACTCACTGCCTTCGCCTACTACACTATTTACCCTGATTTCACCGTTCATTAATTGTACAAATTTTTGACTAATTACCAATCCTAAACCTGTTCCTTCTGGGGGTTTATAACCAGTTAAAGTTTGGCTAAAAGGTTTGAATAATTTATCTAACTCATTTGGGGTAATACCATCTCCAGTATCTTTGATCGAAAACAGGATTTGGGTAATAGAAGAATTGCTTCTCATCCCTCCGTCTTCCATGTAGCCGATTGCCATAACATTAACTTTAACACTACCTTCTTCTGTAAATTTAATCCCATTACCAATTAAATTAATCAAAACTTGACGTAGTTTCTTTTCATCAGTTTTAATCCACTCAGGAATTCCTGATTCACGTTCAAATGTTAGCTCTAAGCCTTTATATTCAGCTTTGAACTCAAACATTTTTTCCAAGCTATCTAGGATGAAAATTAAAAATTTTCTCATTCAGCCCTATTTTTCCTGACTCTATTTTTGACATTTCTAGAAGATCATTAATTAATGCCAGTAAATGTTCCCCACTACGACTGATAATTTCCAAATATCTCTGATTATCAGTAGATAGAAATCGATCTCGATTCATGAATTGAGTAAAACCAAGAATAGCATTTAGAGGAGTGGGTAATTCATGACTCATATTGGCAATAAATTCACTTTGGGCTTGGTTGGCTGCATCGGCAACTTCTTTTGCTGCTTTCAATTCTGCTGCCTGTTTTTGACTGTATGCTAGTAGCTCTGCTTGTTGTACAGCTACTCCTAACTGAGTGCCTATTTGAACTAGCATATTGATTTCTGTTTCTTGCCAAGAGCGTGGACTGGTATTTTGGTAGCTTGCCAGTAGCCCCCAGAGTTGAGTGCCACAAAATATCGGAACAACAATATAAGCTTTGACTTGCAGTTGCTCTAAGCGCTCCAGGTAGCACTGTTCAAATCCAGCTTGATAAAGCTCTGGTACACATACATATTTAACCCCTTGGCTATAAACACCGCCCTGAGTCTTTTGTAGATAAATATCTGTGTATTTTAATCTCTGAGCAACACTGCCAAAAGTTTTAGCTACACATTTATTTTCCTCAACTGCTGCTTCAGATGTGAAGGTTTGATAGTTTTGCTCTGTAAATACAGAAGTCCATTCTGGTTTTACCGACTCAGCGACAAATTCTCCACTCCAATCAGGGTGGAAACGATAGACAACACAGCGATCGCATTCTATCACTCGTAGTACTTCTTCCGTTGTGGCAGTGAATATAGTTTCTAAATCCAAAGACTGGCGCATTTTTTGAATAACAGTTGCTAAAGCACGTTCTCGCTCCGCTGTCTGTCGCAGAATTAATTCAGTTTGTTTTTGTTCTGTTATATCTCGGATTACACCGACTAAGACTTGGTTGCCATAATTATCAGCAATGGCTACTTTTTTTGTTGATATCAAGTGAACTTTACCCGCACTATCTGTTAATGTTTCTTCACTTTCAGATTCAACGTCTATATTATCAAAAACAAGGTTGTCATATTTCTGACTTTACTTCAGCTTTGGGAAAAAGTTCCGAGTCTGGTTTGCCTATAAACTGTTCCCGGGGATATCTCGTCAATTGACAAAAAGCACTATTAACCAGTTGAAAACGGTGGTTTCGATCTTTGACAAAGATCGGATCAGGTACTGCATCAATAACTTGCTCCAAAAACCTTCGGCTCGCTTTGAGTTTTGCTTCTACTTGTTTTTTATCACTAATGTCGCTGGCTATACCAATAATTTGTTTGACTGCACCTGATTCTGTTCGGCTGAAAATAGTGTCTCTGCTGAGAAATCACAACCATTTTCCATTCCGGTGTCTGAGTCGGTACTCAAATTAAAATATACGACCACCATCTGCCTCAGTCATAACTTGTTGATGGTATTGAGAGACTCTAGCAAAATCATCAGGATGCATCAGAGTGCTTAATATTTCCCCCATTTCTTGAATTTATGACTCTGTATAGCCTACTGTATCCCTGAGTGAGTGATTAATATAGATATTTTTTCTATCAACAAGATCATATATGTACAATAGACTTGGACAGGTATCCGCGATTTTTTGGACGAAACACTGACTTGTTTTCAATGCTGCTTCTGCTTGTTTGCGATCGCGTGATTCTCTTGCCAGAGCTGTCATATATGTAATAACTGGCAAAGTTTTGTTCTTCTATTACCCAATTTTTTTTTGTTTGAGTATGTTCTAAACAGATTACTCCTACAATTTGATCTTCTATGTAAATAGGAACATCTAACATTGGATAAATCGAAAAGGGAGTCAGATAGGAATCACTAAATTCTTGAGTTCTATTATCTGTATGAGCATCTGATGCAGCGATTAACCCTTCTGTTTCTATTGCTTGAAAGTATCGTGGGTATCTTAATTGAGAAAGTTTCATCCCATGACTATGTTGAGCTGTACTCATTTCATATAAATCAGCACACTGAAGTTCTGATTTATCATCATCATAAAACTACACGCTTGCCCTTTCAATATTAAAAGTATGGCTGGCCAATTCAGTTATTTCTAGCAAAGCTGCGCTGAAGTTTCCCTCATATAAATTATGACTTTTTGCTAATGTTAATAACCCCGATTGTGCTTGTTTCAAAAGTGCTTCACTATTTCTTCAAGCGGATTCAGCAGCTTTTATTTCACTAATTTATGTTGCTAGTGCAGCATTTATTTTCACTAACTCAGTCGTGCGTTGTTGTATTGAGCTGCATACTTAACTCGATTTTCTAATTCATCATAAGCTTGATGGAGATTCGATTCTGCTTCCTGGCGTTGGAGTTCTGCTGTTGCTCTAGCTGCCAAAACTTGCATAATTGCTATAGCATTTTCTGGAGCCTCTAAAAGTTGACTATTATTAATACATAATGTTCCTATTACTTGTTTTTGTTCATTGATTAATTCCCAAATAACAAACTGCTCCCATTGCTGCTAATCCAGATGCTTGAGGGAAAGATTTTTGCACCTGGTGAGGATAGAATTTAAGCTGTGCTTCTTTGACAACAGGTTCACAAGAAGTTCCTGCAATTTTGTATTGAAAATTTTCTGTCAAACATCCATTTCCCCAAAATGCCACAGTTCAGCACAATATTATCTAATAGAATTATAGCATTTTTAATGCTGGTGAGGTACATTATGTTTTCCCTAGATATCAGATTACTTGTTGCCTAAAACCCCAAATTTTCTCCCTTATAACCCTAAAAAGTACTGTAAGTTGATGAATATTGATTGCTTCTATTAGAGCTAAATTTACTAAGTACTCCTGCCAAGTTAATTGCACATTAATACCTGATTCACTTAGGGTTTGAGATAAATTTTCCTGATAAATTGCCGGAAAATTTCAGTCGATTGGAGGCATAAATTCCCAATAAATTCTGTGCGACTGGCGCCAGAATAAATGCTTCGGTGATCCAGAAAAATTTTCTATTTGTGGTCATTAGCTGCGGGTTTGTAGACGCGGAGCGATTTCCATTGGCCATCTCCCGCTAATTGCTCTCTTCACTATACCTGCCTTCTTCAATTTGCCTACCTACTGAGAATCAATAGTAGTCGATAACCAGGAGTAATTCGGAAGATTTGGAGCCATCTGAATTTTAGCTACGCGCCTCCGCCAGTGCTACGATCACTACGCTTGAAAAGTCAGGACTTTAATGAGATTCGCGCTAGCCTCAAGCAGTCAGGAGAGGAACATTAGTTTTGTTATCAAGCAGAAAAACCGACAGAGCGTGTCAAGCTTTTCAAGCATTACCCTTCGCAAACATTACTCTAATGGGAGGTTCTCACGAACACATCAATGGAAATTGTATCAAAGCAATTTCCATTAAATTAAAAAAATACTACGTTTGGTTCCAATTTAACCCTATCTAATAACTAGACAGTAAGCAGTGAGTATAGCAGCAGAAACTTACCTATGAGAAAAAAATATAGAGACGTTCTATGGAACACCTCTACAAAGGTTGTAAATCATGTTAACTCTAAAGAAGAGGGAAGAGAAGAAGCAGGAAACTAACTTTTCTCAGTTACCTGTTTATTCTCGCGATCAATTAGAATGCTATCCTTTCTCTAGCGGAAAATCCACAATCAAGGTAATCAAAAGTTATTGAGAGCGATCGCATTCCATTAACACTACAAAACCAAATTTATTGCTGAAACTGGGCTTTTGGTAGCATAGTTAAATACATTTCCCTACCTACTATCGCAATTTTTAAGTTTTGCCTGCTCCAAATCAAATTTTATTTGATAATTCCAGGTTGATGACAAGTAAGAACCAGAAATCTCTTTCAGCAATAACCTGTGATATCCTCTCCACAAACATCTGCCAGAAAAGTTAAAGCCCGAAATCTTAAGCCAATCAGTTGCTCGTACAAAGGATTCAGTTTATACATTGAACCTAGAATCTCTGCCTCTATGCCTGAAAACATGGTATGCCTTTCATGTGGCGAGGCGCCGAAACAGAGCAGGAAGTGTCAATGTATGCTTCATTTACCTGAAAACTACTATTGGCTATCATCCAAAACTGTTTTTTTAACGTCGCCAATAAGGTCGCCCTTTCCAAAAAACTCCTATAGCCAAACTGATTAATGAAGCTTTGGAGGCACTTACTAATATGGCGGGCAAAGGAAAGAAAGACTTTAATAATAATCCAATAAATAGACATAAAACTAAAGCCCAAAGACTAGAATTATTAAGTAACCACTGCTTTTGCCACCATTCTAATAAGTAAACTGCTAATGCACCCATGCCTACTACTACTCCTATAGGTATTAAGACTCCAAAAACTGGGGATGAAAATAGCATATTCAATGGTTTCAGGAGCACAAAAAGATAAGTTAGGCTTAAGATTAATAATACTTCCGTTGCTACAACTGTCAAAGTAGTAATGAAACTTACGATCAGTAGTTCTGGCCAAGGTAAGCTTTTCAAACGTTGCCAAATATTATTCATTGATTTTAAGTTTTTGGAATTAGCTGACTCCGGTACAGAGCAACATACTGAAAATTTTCAGTGTAGGATGAACTCCCTTCGGTCGAGGCAACAGGCAACAGGCAACAGGCAAAAGTACTGCTAGAAGAGGGTTTTAGTCCCATCCGCAAGCTGATTTTCGAAAGTGGCTCCGCCCTCAGAGTGTCAGCAAACCCATAGCTAAAGCTAGGGGGTTCCTGACTGATAAAATTAATTAAAACCATCATAACATATTGTTAAGAATTCAACCCATCAAGCAGCATTGCTCTGACAATGTTATCATCGCAACTTTCAACAAATATGATCTAGATCGGCAAATTGATTTTCTAATTGCTCAATTGCAATCAGATTAATAGAAGCATCTTCCCTGATAGCAGTATGAGGACAACCTCCTGTTTCTACCCCGATAATCCGCGAACTATCTAATGCTTGGCTTCGCACCAGAAACTGAGCATCTTCTTGGGTATAAATATCATTTGTAACTACTGCAATATTATATTTTTCTCGTATTGCCTTACATAAGGCATCAACTAAAGCTGTTTTGCCTGAACCCACAAGGCCAGCAATTCCAATCCGAAAAACATCCATAACTACCTGTGCAGAATTAATTGAACTTGTCTGGCAGGAAGTCTTGTTGTATCCTGACTCCTGCTTCATATTAGACATCTCCAGAAATTAAGTTTTCGCTACGGTATGGCAAGGGTTTCAGCATCTTTTTTGGAGATGTCTATTGGGGTTTTGCTTCCTTAACCCAAACTACAAAGCGCCAATTTTTGATGATTAGCGAAAATTAGCTCCTAAATAATCTTGTGTACTGAACTTCGTGAGCCATGCTTGCTAGAGATAATCCCCAACTACAACTGCTTAATTTGTCATCTTTTAATTGTATAACTTCTTTTGAACTTAAAATTATTTGGATTTGCAGTTCCAATAATAACTTTTGTCCAACTGTTTGAGCAAGAGGAATTAACTTCACGGCAGCATTCACTAAATTATTTGCCCAACTATGTAGAGCACCTAAAATGGCTACTTCAATCTCAATTGGCCAGTGGGCAGAAATCATACCATAAGCGATCGCCAAGTTACAAAAATCTGTTTCTGTATCGCTCTTTTTTTGGATAAAATTAATTAACTTTCTTGGTGAGTCTGACTGCATATTCATAAACAAGCGAATCAAGGTTCGACCCATTTGTAGACTTTGCAGACGTAATTCTTCGGTTTCTTTAGCTGCTTTTGCCCAATTATTCTAACCATTTAAAAGCTGCAAATATTCTGAATTAGTTGCCCTGTAAGCCCTAACTATCAATGCGGCCTCTAGGCGAACCGCTCCGAATTCGAGTAACTCTTCCAACCAATTCTTGAGACTTTCATAATCGTAAATTTTTCCCGTAGTTACTAATGTTCTATACCTTCTGAATAACTGTAAGCTCCTACAGGTAACGTCGGGCTTGCTAACTGTAAAAGATATAAAAGTTGGTGATACTGTTTTACTAAACTCAAAAGTCAAAAGTCAGATTGTAGGGGCTAAAAATTTTAACTAAAAATAATTTCAAGTAATTATTTAATATTTATTAGAGATGTCGGATACACATCAAGTATTTAACAGACATTATAATCGCAGTCAACATAAAACCAACTTCAAACAACCAAACAACCAACACACAAACACAAACTCAAACCCCATAAACACCCTTCATGTAGAGAAGTCCCTCAAAAAATAACTATTTTTAGGAAGCGCGGAGCCGCGTCGCCGCGGCGCCGCGGGAAAGAGCAGGAGCCGCGAGAGGCAGGGGCCGAATTACTGGTAGGGCAGAAGGGGAGAGAATTAGCCCCTACTCCCAATTCCCTACTCCCAATTCCCATACTAACTAGCTCAAAATAACCACAAAGCAATATAAATCAGCAGAAACATCTCACTAGAATCAAGGCACACCCACACCAATCAATACTCATCCCCCCAATATATAAGTACTACCATCAGACTCAACCGACAAAACATCCCTTAAAATAGAATCCCATCCCTACACAAAAAAAAAAGACAACTTCTTCCATCCCTACACAAAAAAGAAAAAAAAAGAAAGAAAAAAAAAGAAAAAAAAAGAAACAAACATCCCAACATAACCACCGGTTATGTAGGAGCGTCAACCATTC
>JAJEAQ010000162.1 GCA_022822685.1 Trichodesmium sp. jk18x7bins.61 | reverse complement strand
ATATCTGAGAGGAAGATATTATAGAATGTATAGATTAGTTAATTATCGCCAATTAATAAAAAAATAACAGATTATTATAACTTTGCTAGTTGAATACCTGAGAAAAATTGGAGATTTTTTTAGTATTTGATGAAATTCACGACTATTACAGCGTATTCCTGGTTTATGAAGTACAGTAGTATGAGTTGATAAAATGGTTTTTGAAGCGTTTAGTATTCACGAAATTGTGAACCACAAAAATTAGTGTACCACATTTACATGGAATAGGCTGTATTTATGGTTGACAGTAGATTGGGAAGGGGGCAAGTGACATAAATATACTAACCTTCATATTAGGATTAAGAATGAAAAGATTTATATTGAGGAAGGTATTGCTAGAATATTTAATTAATTTGGGTGTTATTAGTAGGCTGTTCTACCTCAAAATGTGAGAAAATATCATGAATTTGCTGTTATTTGATTGAAGAGCTAGATTTAAGTAAATAAATTACTATTTTTACTAACTATGGAATCAATAAAGGGGAAGATTAAGGAAAAAAAGCTGTAGCTGATAACTGAGTGCTAAGAGCTATAGCGTTTTTATTTGGAATGTAAAAAAAGAATCTGGCCTGGTAGGGCGTTCAACGCTTTTACTGTTCACGAATCATTGGAAAATACTATATAAATTAGAGAGCAGAAATATTGCTAAAATAATAAAGAACAAGCTTTGGCAGAATTTGGCAGAGGTTGACCCCGCCCTTTGCTATAATTGAATACCGAGAATTAAAAATAGAATGACTTTGGCGCAAGCACTGGCAAAAGAGTGGAAAAACAGACTTCAAGAAGACTACTCAAACCACAACTCAGATATCCACGATAGTATTATTTGTTGGCTATTGGGAAATAATCCCAGTCGTTTAGATATTCTGGCCCCTGTTCAAAGAGAAATGGCATCTAAGGGGAGAGAGTTTCTTTATCGCATCCTCAGACAAAGGTACTTAGATGTTCCGCCAGAACGAGCTTATCGAAACTTGATGCAACGCTTGAGTGGCCTAGTGATGCTACGACAAAAAATACAGGCATGGGTAAATACCAGTCGCGATCGCCAGCGTAGTGTCATAGATGTCCTGCAAGAAGTGATCCAAGAGATGCTCAATAGCGATCGCTATCTACAACAGCAAATGGCCAATATTGCTGAATGTACTAAAAACCCCTATCTCAGAAATGCCTTAATACTAGCTAGTGTAGAAGAATACTGTGTCAGACCAGTGCGTAATCAACCTTTGCTGGTTTATAGATTTGTAAATTATCTACGTCGAACTCAGAGAGGTGGTTTAACCCAAGTACCTGTCAAAGAATGGGTCAAACTTATCTCAGAGGATATTAGTCCTGGTGATACAGAAGACCGAGTAAGTTTGTTGGATGCTATTGTAACATCAGGGTATCAAGATGCTGAAAAAACTGAGCAACAATACCAACTTCGCTCTAAAGTTCAAGATGAATTTGAGAAATATTTATTGGAAAAAGTTGACTCAAAAGCCGCAGAATGGTTAAAGCTTTATCTTCTGGGCAATTCTCAAGAGGAAATTGCTCAAGCCCTGGATCTGCCTGTAAAACAAGTATATAGGCTCAGAGAAAAAGTGAGTTATCATGCAATTCGTGTTTTTGCGGTCAAACAACAACCAGAATTAGTAGCTAGTTGGCTAGAAATTTCTTTGAATGAGCATGGCTTAGGTTTAACAACTAAGCAATGGCAAGAATATTGGCAGAATCTCAATCCACAACAACGTTATTTAATTGAAGGTTTGAAATCAGGTACAAGTGTAGAAGAAATTGCTAAAAAGTTAAACCTAAAAACTAATCAAGTTATTAGTGAATGGACTAAACTATATTTAGCTGCTCAATCTTTACGGAATAGTTCTTACTCCAATCAAGACTAAGATAGTAATTGAGTAATTATTCTTCAACTCAAACCTGGTTATTTTTCTGACCGGATCGAGAAAAAGCAAATACGAATAAAATAATATACATATCCTAATTAGGGTCTGAGTTGCTATATATTCTTTTGTCAATTATCTGTCTACTGATGATATCAAATTCTCTTACATACTGACATTTATGGAATAGTGGCAATATTCTTTTCAACCCTATAAATACATGAATATATGAGCAAATTATACAAGAGCTAATCCGCCAGATTTAATATGAGTTAGAATTAGAGTACTTAGTTATTTTTTAGTTGAATAGAGCTGTGCAAAATTAATTGCAGATTGAGAAATATAAAAGATCACTCTTTCTGAAATTTATTTGGCCTACCTACTTAGTTAAAAAAGCCTAATTAATTAAATCTGTAAATTATTAGGATATTATAGAAGTATTAATCCACTACTCCATATTTTGAAGGGTTTAGGCATGACAACTAAATCACTGCCTCACTTAATTCTTGTCTTATAAATGGATTTGTTTGTAGCAGATGGAAAATATCAATTTATATACTGAATTCATTATTATCATAGATATTATCAATTCAACTTCAATAGCTCTAGTGAAGACAGTTGTTGCCTATTTTATTTTATAACCATGAAATAAATGATTTTTTTTA
>JAJEAQ010000057.1 GCA_022822685.1 Trichodesmium sp. jk18x7bins.61 | reverse complement strand
AAGTTAGATGTTAGAAATGACAAAGGTCGTCAAAGGACAATGGAATGGAGTAATTCAGGAAATTGTTAAGAAACTAAGTCTAAAGAATCTTTTGTGCCTAAAAAGGTTTGAAGTGAGGCCCCAGCCGTATGATGGGAAACTGTCACGTTCCTTTCTTAGGGGAGGATAGAGAAGTGATTCTCATTCAGGTCGCGCGACAGGCTCAAAGGAAAAGCCGACTTCTGCTCTCACTCATAGGAAGGACATTCAAATAAAGAAACTTTAACCAGACAAAGAAACTTTAACTGAGATGCAAGTTAGATATCAGAAATGATCATGGTCATCAAAGGACAATCGAATGGAGCAATCCAGGAAATTGATCAGAATCTGAGTCAAAGCATCTTTCTGGCCCAAAAGGCTTTTCGTGAGGCCCCTGCCGTATGATGGGAAACTGTCACGTTCCTTTCTTAGGGGAGGGGAAAGAAGTGATTCTCATTCATGTAGCCGACAGGCTACATGAAAGCTCCGACCGGGGTCGGCCACCTGACCCGCCTAACTGAGAATAACCCAATTTTTGCTAGGTTGGATATATAGCAATTTACAGTTGTATTGCAACATAATATGGTTAAAATCTGGAAGTTAGATAAAAATTTCTAGTCAGCAAACATAAACGCCAGGATTAAAGGCATGCTGGCAAAAAGGGCAAAGCTCCCGCGTCGAGGACAGTACGGGGCTTACAAGGTGCGGATTTTAGTGACGCACACAGCCTCTGGCCTAGGGAATGGGTAGGCAACAGAGGCATGCTGGCAAGAGGGACGGCCTATGGTGGGGGATTTAACTCACCACCTTTGATGTTTGCGAAGCGCAAAAAGGCACACCACTAATTTAAAAATATAGTTGGAGACCAGGTATCCAATTCTTACAGTACTTTTGTCTCTTGCCTGTTCCTTTTTGCCTATCCCGAGGGGAGTTAGATGAAGAACTGTGTGCGGAATTACTGACCCACACAGAGGCCACGTCCTATAGCGACGCTATCGATTTCACCGTGAGGCAATTCCTGCGAGAAAGCTAAAGGCAAAGAGTATACAAATATTTCTGCTCTAGGATGTACCATAATTTTCCATCATCTCAGAACTCTAAGGGTACTGCAACCTGATCTACCGCTCCGGTTGTATGGAGCATTTGAGGTAGGGGTTCTTGTTTACTGCTCGAAGCCAGAAGGCTTTGGAAAGCAGAAGGAGGAAGGCAGCTAGGGCTAAAGGGTCTTCCTTGATTCCTTCTAAATACAAGCCCCGTTGTTTACAAGAGGTCAATCAAATTGCAGACGAAAAGATATATAAAATATTTCTACCAAAAATTAATCCCAAGTACAATATCGATCGCCTCTTTACTACTAGGATTAAGTTCGATACCAGGAAGGGCTGTAGAAGAATATAACAAATTGCTTCAGGTTGGAATTATACAAAAATTTGGCTCCCAACCAACAGATAAAATTAGTTTGAGAGCTATTCCTGGAGATAAATTAACTTTGCGCTTTAAAACTCCGGCAGGAGAAGAAACTCTTACTACTGAAAAAGTTGAGCTAAAAATTAAGATGAAACCGCTAGAAAAACCAGTGCTAAAAGAGCGGTTAATTCTCAGTAGTCACCGCAGTTATGAAAATGCTCAGGAGGATGCTCAGTTTTGGAAAAATCAAGGAATAGAAGTAGAAGTAGCCCAACCAGGACGATGGAAAGTTTGGGCTAAAAGAGATGTTTATAAAACTCCTTTGTTGCGACGGTGGCTACTAGAAAGTTTACAAGCTCATAGTAATACAAATGTCTATCTGGATATAGAAATTCTCAAACAACGACCCACAGCTTATTGGGAGATGAATGGCTACACCTATCATCGCCATGAACTAGGTATTACTACAGAGAAAAATGTAATTATCGTTAATCATCAACTTAACCAAGACATAGCAACAACAGAAGAACAACGCTATACTGGATCGTTACGACTACAACCTAATGCTTATGGTACCTACACATTGGTGAATCATGTACCAATAGAAACTTATCTTCGTGGAGTAGTACCCCATGAATTAGGTTCTTGGCCACCGCAAGCATCCCTAGAAGCTCAAGCAATCTTAGCTAGAACTTATGCACTCAAGAATTTACATAGGTTCGCAGCAGATAATTATCAGTTATGTGCTGATACTCACTGCCAAGTTTACAAAGGATTAGATGTTTATCCAGAAACAGATCGAGCTGTTGCAACAACTAGAGGGAAGGTGCTAACTTATGAAGGTGAATTGATAGATGCAGTTTATTCTGCTGTTAGTGGTGGTGTAACAGCAAATTTTAGTGATTTGTGGAATGGTACTGAGCGTCCTTACTTACAACCTGTAGTTGATTCAGCCAATAATATTTGGGATTTATCCGCAAAGAGTTTGGCTGATGAACAAAACTTCCGTCAGTTTATTAGTTTGAAGAAAGGTTTTAATGAAGAAGGTTCCATAGAATTTCGTTGGCGGGAAGTGGTTAGTTTACAAGATATAATTAGCTTTTTAAAAAGTTATTTTAGGAATAAAAAAAGCCCTTGGGCTAAAATTAAAAAAGTCAATAAAGTTGAGGTGACAGAGCGCTCGCCAGCTGGCCGTGTTTTGGAAATGGCTGTAGAAACAGACCAAGGTATGGTTGAATTGAGTAAGGATGAAGTACAGAATGCTTTCTGGGTGCCTTGGAGTACGTTGTTTTATCTAGAGCCTATATACAAACCTGATCGAACTTTGTGGGGTTATGCTTTTATTGGAGGAGGGTTTGGACATGGAGTTGGTTTGAGCCAGAAAGGCTCGATTAAGTTAGCTGACTTAGGTTGGAGTAGCGATCGCATTCTCAGTTTTTATTTTCCCGGCACAGAAATCCAACCTCTGAGCAAACTAATTACTTTTAGATGAGAATAGTCACGCTCAAGGAAATAGAGATTGGTTGTTTATAGTTAATTCTCATTAACTATAAACAATTAACAAATCCTCAGTTATTAGATTTTGATTCTCCAACTATTTTCAGCTATCGCCGACATGAAACATTGGACGATATGAAGGCGCAGCTTGCCTTAAGGCATAGCTAAAGGGCTTTGAGTCGCTCCGATTGTTTTTCGGTAGTGGTAAACAAGTAATGATTTTTGTCAATATCGTTACATATTTAGGACTACCTGTTTTTCTAGTACAGTGCCTCTTCTTGGTGAGTTGTGATCTTACAGTCAGATGTGGGATAAGCTACACAAGTTAGTACATATCCTGCTGATATCTGATCGTCATCTAAGAATGACTGATCGCTTTGATCTGTTGAACCTGATTCTAATTTTCCTGCACAGGTAGAGCAAGCACCTGCACGACAGGAATAGGGTAGATCTAATCCTTGTTCTTCAGCAGCATCTAGAATGTACGTATCATCATCACAATCAATAGTTGTGTTTATTCCCTCTGTTTCATTTACTAGGGTAACTTTATAGGTGGCCATTTTATTTTCCTTTCCAGAGTTAGGTAAATTATAACTTAAACTTATACAAATCACTACGCTTGATTAGCTAGATCCTTTGTACTTGTTTTTTTTACATCTCTGATGTTAAAGGAAAAAACAAACGTTGTAAAACAAATTAGACCCCAAAATACTATAGAATTTGTTATAAATAATTCTAATTTAATTCTGATTACTTATACCTTATTGGACAATCAAATTCAGACAAATATTAAAGAACATTAAAACATAGCACAATATTTTGATAAATATGATTTGATAAAATATTTTTATTGCTCCTGTCTTTACCTATGACTCAGATAAAATTGTCTTCTCCTTTTTGCCCCACTATTCCGATCAGAGTTGGTATTGTTGGTACTGGTTATGCGGCATCAGCACGAGCTGAGGCATTGAAAACAGACGGGCGATCACTTCTGGTAAGTGTTGCAGGTAATACACTCAAGAACACAAAAGAGTTTTGTCAAAAATATCAAGCCCAGTTATCTACTTCTTGGCAACAACTGGTGGAACGAGAAGATTTAGATCTAGTTATAATTTCTACTATTAATAGAGATCACGGAGCGATCGCTTGTGCAGCTATAGAAAATGACAAACATATCATTGTGGAATATCCTCTCTCCCTAGACTCAACTGAAGCTGAATCATTGATATCTCTAGCATCTCAGAAAAATAGACTGCTCCATGTTGAACATATAGAGCTTCTTGGTGGTCTGCATAATGCCATTAAACAGTCTTTGCCAGCGATCGGGCAAGTCTTCTACGCTCGTTACGTTACTATTAATTCCAAACAACCTGCACCTCAGAAGTGGACTTATAAATCTTCACTATTTGGTTTTCCTTTTGTCGGGGCACTTTCACGATTACATAGATTTACGGAGCTATTTGGTGAAGTTGATACTGTTAATTGCCACAGTCAGTTTTGGTATACTGAAGCAGATCTTTATAAAGCTTGTTTGTGTAGTGCCCAGTTAAGGTTTAGCAATGGTGTAATGGGGGAAAGTGTTTATGGCAAAGGTGAAACATTTTGGCAGTCAGAAAATATTTTTACTCTTTATGGTGAAGCCGGCACATTAATTTTTACTCCTCAACATGGTCAACTATTGCAGGGAGAAAAAACACAAATTATAGAAGTAGGTGCTAGAAGTGGCTTATTTGCTCAAGATACTAAAATGGTAATTGAATATTTGTTAGAGAGAACTGCTTTATATGTAACTCCAGAAGCTAGTTTGTATAGTCTCAAAGTTGCGGAATTAGCTAGAAAATCAGCACAAGCAAGTTAATTCATATGACTTGAGAAAAAGAATAAAATATAGATATGCCTCAATTATTCTTGAATGCTCAAAGATGAAACTACAAACAGCCCAAAGGGATGCTTCTACTATTCGCACAGAAAGAATCGAGCGATCGCTCCCGGCAGTCAAACAACTATGGTTAGAAGCGATCGCATTAGAACAAAAAGAAGCCGAAGAGTTGGTAAAAATCTATCCAGGCAACCGTGAAAGTGCCCAAAACCTAATTCATTATTTAGCAGTACGACGCCACGACATTCGAGACTTACAACAGGATTTGAGTATCTTAGGGCTTAGTTCCCTTGGACGTATGGAAGCCCATGTTATGGCCTCCCTTCATGGAGTCTTAGAAACACTCCATAAAATAGATAATCGTTCTATTCCACCAGAGCTACAAGTGGAGCCATCCATAACCCACGAACAGGGAAACATTATACTAACTGAACATACTGTTAATATATTAGGCCCTCAACCAGAATTGAGAAATGCTCGTATCATGGTAACAATGCCTAGCGATGCAGCGGATGAGCCAGAATTGATTGACAATTTATTAGCCAAAGATATGAATATTATGCGGATCAATTGTGCCCATGATGAACTGGAAGCATGGACAAAAATGATTCACAATTTGCGACAAGCAGAAAAAGCTTTAGGTAAGTCATGTCGTATTTCTTTCGACTTAGCTGGCCCGAAATTAAGAACTGGCCAAATTGAAGGTAAACATTTCTCTCTTTCTCCAGGAGATACTTTAGTTGTAAAACAGGGAAATATTATTGGTAAACCAGCCACCAAAAACAAACCTGCAACAATAGGATGTGATGTGCCAGAAATTTTCCTAGATGTACGAGTGGGGGAAAGAATTTTCTTTGATGATGGCATTATTGCCGGAGTTATTTGTAATGTTGAATCCGATCAATTTCAGGTCGAAATTACTTCGGCAACTGAGGGTAAAGCTAAACTCAAGAGTGAAAAAGGTATTAATTTGCCAGATACAGAGCTTAACTTGCCAGCATTAACACAAAAGGATTTGCAGGATTTAGAACTTGTTGCTAAACATGGGGATATGGTGGCTATTTCATTTGTACAGCGCCCCAGTGATATTGAAAAACTCATAGAAGAATTAGAAAAACTTAATGCTAATAAATTAGGAATTATTCTAAAAATTGAGACTCAAAAAGCTTTTAATCAATTACCAAAATTATTGTTGACTGCTTTACGTCATCCACAGATAGCAGTGATGGTAGCGCGGGGTGACTTAGGTGTAGAGGTGGGGTTTGAACGTTTATCAGAAGTTCAGGAAGAAATATTGTGGCTTTGTGAAGCGGCTCATGTGCCTGTGATTTGGGCAACTCAGGTTCTGGAGTCTTTGGCAAAGGGGGGTATGCCTTCTCGGGCAGAGGTTACTGATGTAGCAATGGGCAGTCGAGCAGAATGTGTGATGTTGAATAAGGGAGCATATATTGATCAAGCAATGCAGTTTTTATGTGATGTTTTGCACCGGATGCAAGCACATCACCAGAAAAAAATGGCGATGCTACGGCAGTTGAATATTTCTCAGTTTTGAGGTTTTAAGTGATAAAAAGGTTTAAAGTTTGATATTTTTGCTCAAATAATTAACAAAGAATCTAGCGATCGCTTCCTGTAGTCAAACAACTATGGTAAGAAGCGATCGCTTTTGATTTTATTACCACAAATAGCACATATACGACTTACACATTTTTTTGTTTTCAACGCTATGTATACTGTTGCACTCTAGTTTTAACTTACAATAGGCTTTGTTGCATGAAGGTAGCGATTCCGGGATGGCTTGCTTTGCTACGCACATGAAACACGAATCGCCCAACTTTCCCTAGTAGTGGCCAGAACTATAAATTCATCTTGCAACTTTCTAACTTACCATTTTGAATCATGGGGTTGAGAATCCCACACTGTACAAATAACTCCACAGCTTGAGAGTCAAAATTTTCGCTTCGCGACATGAAACGCCGACGTAACTTACCTCCAAATATCACTTTCAGTCTAAACATGGTGGTTTTCCTACGGAATGCGGAGCTAACAGACAACGAGCGTCGATGATAGCCAGATTCACCCTTCCATTTCTTTCGTCCTACTTGACGAATCTGTCTGAGATTTTCATCATGAGGATGGGGAGTAGCTCTGCAGTTGCCATGCTGCCAGATGATTGCATCTTTTCGGGGTGGTATTGTCGGCGTTGCCCCACGCTGGCTGGCAACATCGTAGCATTTACGCCGATCATAAGCCCCATCTCCTGAAACTTGAGTTAGCTTACCTTCTACACCATCTAGTCAATCTGAAAATACTGCATCGTCAGTCACATCATTGGTTGTGACAGCGGCACTGAGAATCTCTCCTGTTGCTTGGTTAACCCCGATATGTAACTTCCACCATTTTCGATCTTTCCCTACATCGTGAACCCTGGTTTTCTATGTTATAGTCGACGCCCGATTATTACGGGGCGCCTCTACTTCAGAACCCCCTGTGAGACTTTCGCCTCATCTCGGCTCCTAGTTAGTCTGAGTTCTCACTCTGCTCATGTGTTCATAATGATGACATTGGCTGTGGAGTGCCTCAAGGTTCCCCGGCTTCCAATTATTATGGGAGCCATCCTTATGGTGTAATTCTACCTTATCTCTAGGCATGAACCGTAATCCACAAGCTTCACATGTATAGTCTTGTTTCTTCAAGACTTTTGCGGTCGTTCCATCGTAGA
>JAJEAQ010000352.1 GCA_022822685.1 Trichodesmium sp. jk18x7bins.61 | reverse complement strand
GGAAGAACCAACTAATTTTTTGCCTCCTTATATTGACAGAAATAAGCGCCTGAAATAATGATGCAGTCACATTATGTTTATTTCATTAATTAGGAATCTCAAAAATTTATACAGAAATCAATTTTATCTAGCATTTCTCAGTCTAGTGAGGTATATTAATTTCTGTCAAATCAAGGCTGAGGAATTATAAGCTGCAGCTCAGTTACTTGGGAAGGGCTATGTAAGTATTATAGAGTTTAGTAGATGAAAAATTTTAGATTAATAAATTAGCTATCATAAAATTTTTTCTTGGTAAGTAAATATATCTCTATTATCACTATATTATACCAATTTAAAAAAAAAGAATGTTACAAATGAGTGCCTGGAAATCTATCCCAGTGGGGGCGCATGCTATAGCAGTTATTCTTCAAATTGATATTATATATTATTTTTATATTGTGATTTTTGCTAATGTCTGTTTTGCAATATATATAATTGAGTCAATAGAGCTACTAAAAAAAATATTTTCTGGATCGGAAAAGCAGCGATCGCTACTGCAAGAAGAATAATTATGTGAAATCTTGTACTGGATATTCTAGTAGTTACATATCTGAATGTTTATCCTTATATTACTTTTGACATGATCAAAAAATGATTGAGTAAAATTTATCCTTAAACTATTAAAGTCAGGAATAAGCAGGAATTAAGGCAGACTAATTTAGGATAACCAATTAAGAATTTGGCGTGTAACTTCAACTTAATACCTACCAACATAGATCGGGAAGATTTAGATATTATTACTTGAATTTTTAAAATCTGGAGGAACTAATGTCAATCAAAGAAAATCCTTGGGCTAGCAATCTTATCACAGTAAATAGTATTAATCTTCATTATGTAACTCAAGGTTCAGGCCCTTTAATATTAATGTTACATGGATTTCCTGAATTTTGGTATTCTAGGCGACATCAAATCCCTGAATTTGCTCAAGATTATCAAGTAGTTGCCTTGGATTTAAGAGGCTACAATGACAGTGATCAACCTCAAGAAAAATCTGCTTATGTCATGTCATAATTTATCAAAGATGTAGAAGGAGTAATCAAAAATTTAGATTATGAAAGCTGTGTTTTAGTAGGGCATGATTGGGGAGGAGCAATAGCTTGGCATTTTGCTTATGCGCATCCAGAAATGGTAGAAAAATTAATTGTAATGAATATTCCTCATCCTGCAAAATTTGTGGAAGGATTAGATACTCCAGAGCAACTTTTCAGAAATTGGTATATATTTTTCTTCCAGTTGCCTTTTTTGCCTGAATTGATGTTTGAGTTGGATGATTATCAGGCTATTGCTTCTACTTTTAAAAATATGACTGCGGATAAATCTGCATTTACCGAAGCTGATTTAGAAGCCTATCAGGATGCTGCTGCTAAACGAGGTGCTTTAACTTCAATGATTAATTATTACCATAATATATTTCCTGGTGTTTTCAATCAGCAAGAGTGGGGTGTGCTACAAATTCCAACTTTAATGATTTTGAGGGAAAATGATACGGCTTTAGGAAAAGAATTAACATATGATACAGCAGAATATGTAGCAAATTTTCAGATTCGTTATATTCCTAATTGTAGTCATTGGGTACAAGAAGAACAACCTCAACTGGTTAATCAATATATGCGGGAATTTATCAGTAATATCATGTTCGTTTAATTACGTATAAAAAATTTTTGTTCGTAGTTGCGATGGGATGCCATTATAAATATAGTGTGGTTAAGGCAACTATAAACTTTTTTTATAACTGTTCTAGGGGAAATGATATAACCATGATAAATAAGTTGATTGACATACTGCCGACGCTGCGCTGAAGCGCACCGCCGGGGGTACGTCAATAGAGTATTGGCCGACTTTGCTGAACATTTTGGTATTGGCAAAGACAAGCGAGTGATTTTGGTATGGGATTTGCTCCGCAACGCTACCCCGAACAGATGGGATGGCATGTCAGCCCTCAAGTAGAAGTTTGATGAGGGTATTGAACGCATTAATCGGGCATCAAAGATTATAGATGTGGTACTAACCTCAGAAAACTGTAATTAAAAGAAGTACATAAGTTTTTTTCCCTTAAATCCGGACAGCCACTAGAAACTAAGTATTAATGATAGTAGTTAATGATTGGTTCCAGGGTAAAAATCTACATGATTAAGACAGAAATCGGCGATCGCTGATCTGAAAAGCGCGATGGCGCTCACACCCAAGACATTAGAGTGATTTATGGTTCAATTTATAGATCTAGCAAAAGTCTAGAGCCAGTTTATACCCAGAGTGTGAGTCGGCGATCGCTATGTCATCATGCGTGTTCAATAAGTTTGTATATCAAAGTAGTTAGGCAATGTCGGCGCTCAAGGATCTACTTTAGGTCAAGCAGCAGAAAATCAGGAGCATACCAAATTCAAAAAAGGTAGTTACAGTCTTAATCTGTATATCGATAGCAGCAGAGCAATGCATTGTAGCAATATTTTATGAAATTGGTATTAGCTAACAAAT
>JAJEAQ010000780.1 GCA_022822685.1 Trichodesmium sp. jk18x7bins.61 | reverse complement strand
AATGGTTGAGGCACCCCCCCGTAGAAAAGGTGGTTGCCTTTTCCGCGGTCGGGATTTTGTTTTCACATACAGATGATATATAAGCATCTGTATCACCTCCTTACTTTTTGGTTACAGCCTGCCAGGGATAATTTGGCTGTTTATAATATCACGCAGTTTAATCAGTAACTTAGACTGTGTTCACCTTTCCATCTCTTTCCCTCTTGCTCCATTCCACCTAATCCCTGGTGGGTGAGCCTACTTTTCGGCCAAAAAGGTAAGGCCTTACCTTTTTGGTCGGCTCCATGAACAGGAGTAGCCAGACTCATAGAGTCTTTTCCGTGTAGGCTCGGGGTGAAAATCCCTAGGGGACACCAAGTCCCATTTCAGACGACCAGTAGGCGACAAGAGTCGGAGCTTTCCTGACGGAATGCGGAGCATTCATGTCGGCGACAGGCGACCTGAACTGGTCGCGCAACAATCTCTTATGTAGATTACTTTTGGCCTTTTGAATTATAGCTGTGGCAAAATTTCCTTTTTCAAAAATATTTTCTCAATAAGTTCTCCACCTTTAATTGATTTTCGTAACCAATTTAATTCTAAATCTAATTTTTCTGCTTCTGTTAATTCCCAATGATTATGCTGTTTTCGCAGACGATTCATTACATCATACAAACATAAGGCAACACTAACTGAAATATTAAAACTTTCACTAAATCCTACCATCGGAATTCTGACTGATACATCTGTATTGTTTTGACTATATTCTGACAATCCATTAATTTCTGAACCAAACATTAATGCTAGTTTTGTATTGACAGATAATTGTTCAATAGTTATCTGATTCTCATGAGGAGTTGTTGCTGCTATTACATAACCCTCATTTTTTAATTTTGTCAAACATTCTTGAGTATTATTTATGCCTCGTTGATTATAACGATATAGTGTTAACCAACGCTCCGAGCCAACACTAACGCCTTGGGTGATTGTAAAAAGATTTTTATTCTCTACAATATGTATATCTTGTACACCAAAACTGTCGCAACTTCTGAGTACAGCACTAGCGTTGTGGGGTTGATAAATGTCTTCTAAAACCACAGTAATGTAGCGGGTGCGTTGCTGCAAAACTGATGCGATTCTTTCGTGACGCGATGTAGTAACAAATTGACTTAAATAAGTAATTAGTTGTTGTTTTTCTTCTAGTTGCATTCAGTCTTAATCATATAAATATATATAAATATAGAGAGCAACTAATAACTATTTTCAAAAATTTTTGAGTTTGAGCTTTTCTTGATTATTTTTCTTTGCTGACAAGCCATGTTGTATTTTTTGTCTCAATTTTTGATTAGGTTTATAAGGTTTTACCAGTTCCTCCAAAGGTGTTTTCCGAGTTTTGAGATCGTTAACATTAACCTGATAAACAATTTTCTTGTCAATATCTAATCCAGTCAGCCATCCACTGCGAGGATGATAGGCGCTAGTATCTATATCCAACCAACCTTCTCCACGAACTAATTCTCCAGGGCTTACATCATCAAAAGTGAGAGTTATGGTATGACCAATAATAATCAATTTATCAGGAAAATAAGGTTTTTCAATAGAATGGAATTGTTCACGAATCCAACAAAATTCATGGTGAGTTTGCTCTTGAATAGGTAATTCTGGATGGACTCCAGCATGAACTAACCAAACATCTCCTAAGTCTATATATAAAGGTAGTGATCGCATCCATTCTAAATCATCGTGGGGCATAATTTTTGTATCTCTGTAACTTTCTACAGTTTCATATCCCCCACTGTATAACCAAGCTTGCCATGCTCCCTGCTTTCCGTCTTTATCTGCAAGAGCTTGCATCATCATTTGTTCGTGATTTCCGCGGATACATTGATAGGGACTACTTCCGACGAATTCTACAACTTGAGAACTTTTTGGGCCTCTATCGATTAAGTCTCCGAGAAAATAGACCATATCATCTGTTCCCAGGGCGATCGCCTCTAACAAAACCATTAGGCCATCATAATGACCATGTATGTCACCAATAATAATACGTCTATGGTTCATCTTTGCTACTGATAACTTCACTTGACACACTCCCAAGGTAGCACTGAAGCGACAACAAGGGATGCTTCGACTCACATACACCCAATCGCGGTTTTGACAGAAGTGATGTCTAACCCTTGTGTTAATAACAATCCTATTTTGTGTGATTAGTGAGACTGGCTGTCATCCCCAAATTCTGTTACAGAAGAATCTAGTACTTACTGCCAGTCTTTTCCAATTCTATCACATATACTATTTCCTACATAAGTCCATATTCCTCAATCCCTGTTTCGCCAGATTTTGAAAAAAGTATTAGTTGCTCAAAGCCCGCAGGAATTTTTGAATTTCCACCAAAAATCTTTTCCGCTTAGGGAGAAAATGTGTTGTTGTTGGAGAAGATGAAGTAGAGCTATCTGTTTGAGCTGTACTACTTGCTGTGGCTAAAATCATTTCTAGTGAATCTCCCACTGGTTTTTCAGAGCGTTCTGCAATCAATTTATATTGGCCATTTTCTGTGAGCCACACTTGCCAGGGAGAAGGATAACAACGATACAGTGCAGCCTCACCAATAGACCTAATATAGTAGCAAGACTCAATGGTTTTGATAAATCTTTCCCGGAGTTGACGAGCTGCATAACCTATTCCAACAATTGAGACATCTTCTAATTTAGGAATTAACATCACAACTGGGCGATCGCCAGCCAGATTACATATTTTTTCTACTTTGGCCACTTCTACCGCAGAAAGTGCAATTAACAGTCTGGTCAGGTGGCCTCCCCCAGTCGGAGCTTTCATGTAGCTTTAGCTAAAACAAGAATCACTTCTTTCCCCTCCCCTTTGAACCGTGGGTGACAGTTTCCCATCATTCCGCTCCAGCCTCACGAACAGCCTTTCTAACTTGGATTTTCGAGTGAACCTGTAGGCGACAAGAGTCTGCGCTTTCTGATGTAGCTTTAGCTAAAACGCTTTCGGCTATGTCGTCACTGTTAGAGTCGACGCCTGATATTATTCAGGGCGCCTCGACTTCAGAACCCCCTGTGAGACTTTCGCCTCATCTCGGCTCCTAGTTAGTCTGAGTTCTCACTCTGCTCATGTGTTCATAGTGATGACAGTGG
>JAJEAQ010000183.1 GCA_022822685.1 Trichodesmium sp. jk18x7bins.61 | reverse complement strand
TGGGGGCGATGATTTTTTCACAACCCAATTCTCACAAAACTCAAGGATATTTGTCGGAATCAAGATTTAGCTGAATACCAAGTTTTACTCCTCACCATTGCTATGCAGGACTACCAAGGATTTTATACCAAATCCAGTTATTATAGGGTAATTATCCCATTCCTAAATCCCTTGCACAGCAAAGACTTTGACTTTTTTGAATACCCTCTTACTAAAGCGGATTTGGTATTATAGCGTTTCTCGAACTCTGCCGGTATACTTTTATTTAATTCCGACTCCAGACTCCCAACTCCCAATTCCCAATTCCCAACTCCCAAAAATCAGAAATCTTTATACCTCACCAAGGCTGAGAACTGTTATATACAACTTTTACAAAAAAGCAGATAGTGGAGTCTGAATTTTAATCGGCCATGGAATCGCTCAAAAACAGGAAGAAGAAATCAAACCAGTATCCTCAACAGTTGAAGAAAAATTGTTGACAATAAGAACCCCAGAAAACTTACCAGCTATCCTGATTTGGTGGTTGGGAAATTCTCATGATCAAGAAGTATTAATAGACAGAAAAGTTCATTGATCCGGTTCTCATAATTGGCTTTCGTATCAGGGAGATAGAGGATTTCGAAGAGAGACAGTTTATCAAGTAACAAATACTGATACAGTTAGGTCGTCTTACGAATATTTAAAGGCGAGATTGAAATCCCACGCTGAGAAGTTATGGGAGGCAGTAGTGTCAAGTTTTGATATTAATTTTGCTTGAAAATCTGTTTGTATTTGGGGAGCTTTAGGTATGAAAGAAATAGCACTACAAGAGTTAAAATATCAATGGGTTTGAGCTTTTTACGCTGTGGAGAAAAGTAGTTTTTCATGGTTTAAGGTCAAAACAAATTTCACTAGATACAGTTGTTTTTGAAACAGCAATTTATTGGTGGCATCAAGTTTCCAAATCAGATAAAAATATTGAGTCTTTACGAGAGGGATGGAAGCAGGTTCTGGGGGCGATCGCTTGTCAAAATCGTCAAACAGCTTTAAGTTTATTAAATGAGTCAGCCTGGAAATAATTTATCGGTTTAGAAATTGCCTCAACTGATACGCCAGATAAGTTTATATCTGAATTAGTGGGAAAAGCCGGAGAGGTGAAAAAACTAAACAGAAAAAGACTGTTAAAAGAAAACGCCAAACTCAGAATTAATGTGATTTTGGTAGTGTTGAGTTTTTGTTCAGTAGGTGATCGTAGTAAAATTTTGAGGTTAAATTCTGTTTAAAGTTTAATTAAAGTAGCAATATTTTGAAATTTCTATTAGAGATTGTTTGTCACGCCTCAGATTAAATTCTTGCGTAGGGTGGGTGAGGTGGAAACATCTCCTCGTACTCACCAGAATTTTAGTTGTCCACCTTAACCCACCAGAATTAAGCATTCTAACTATCTTAATATTTGCTTTACAAATAGTCTTTTACAGCTCACTGTATAATTAACATTAATTCAGCTATTTATTAATATTCATTCCCTTGAGAACAGGCACAATTTTTTACAGTCTTTTCCAATCTGTACCAGGCATTTTATTTGAATTAATTTCCCTACCTACAACTGCAGCACAAAACTATAAGTTTGATTCAGTTGAAGTCAAAGAAATATCTTTTCGCATTGATGGTGCATTTTTACCTTCTACAGTCACACTGGAAACTCCTATCTATTTTGTTGAAGTTCAGTTTCAACCAGACCGTGATTTTTATGCCCGTTTCTTTGGTGAAATTTTTCTTTACCTAAAGAACACAACACAATTAAGAATTGGCAAGCTGTTGTGATTTACCCTAGTCGAGGTGTAGATACAGGTGATATTTATGGATATGCAGAACTCCTGGAAATCAGTCTAGTTTCTCGCTTCTATCTTTCGGAATTAGGAGAATCGATAACTGAACCTTTGGGCTTGGCTACGTTAAAGTTGGTGCTCAAAGACCAAAATCAAGCAATGAGTCAAGCTAGAGTATTATTGGGGAGAGTGCAACAGGAAGAACTTGAGCAAAAACAGAAAGAAAGCTTGTTGCAATTGATTATAACCATACTGATTTATAAGTTACCACAGGCAAATCGGGAGGAAATTGAAGCAATGTTTAGTTTAAGCGATCTAAAGCAAACTAGATTCTATCAAGAAGCTTTTTCTGAAGGCAAGCAAGAAGGACGACAAGAGGGACGACAAGAGGGAAGTCTATTAGCAAAAATGTCTGCAATTCCCAATCTCATAAATTTGGGATTAACCATAGAACAAATAACTTCAGCTTTGGAATTAGATGTTGAACAAGTAAGGCAGTTTGTTGATGGAGAGAAAAATTAAAATCTCATCTTGAGCGAGTGGGGTTTGATACCCAATTATACTCCTTCACGCCTCATCAAGCTACATCTGCCAGTGATCGAGAGTTCAATTCTGACTCCTGAATTCTTTCTTGATAATTGCCACATTTTGAAATTTGAGATGCGGCAATTTTTAACTTCAAAGCATTAGAAGCTCAAATATTTTACTTTAAGTGTCTTTCTGGATAGCACTTTCATGCCAATCTTTTAACAGAAAATCTGACAAAATCGTGAACAAAAGAAAGATAGCTATTCCTAAACCTGTAGTTAAAAATAAAGCAGCAAACATCCTCGGAATTTCCAAATTATAGCTAGATACTAAAATCTGATCAGCAATACCAGAACGAGACCCTCCTGTACCTGCTACAAACTCAGCTACCACAGCTCCAATTAATGCTAAACCTCCACTAATTCTTAACCAACCTAAAAAATAAGGTAAAGCATTAGGAAATCTTAAATAAATTAGGGTTTGCCAACGAGATGCTCCATAGAGTTTAAACATATCACTGAGGTTCTTATCAATACTATTTAAGCCAAAAGTTGTGTTAGGAATAATTGGAAAAAATGCTACAATCCAAGCGCAGAGAATCAATGCTGCAAAAGTATTATTTTTGAGCCAGATAATTATTAAGGGAGCAATAGCGACAATAGGGGTAGTCTGCAAAACTACCCCATAGGGAAACAAACTTCTCTCGAGCAATTTATTCTGAGCAAATAACATAGAAATCAACACCCCAGAAATCACCGCTACTGCTCAAGCCCAAACTGTAATTTTAATGGTAATTAGTAGAGAAGTAAATAATTGATTCCACTCCTGAATCATTGTCTCAAGTATTAAGTTTTGATTTGGTAATAAATAGAGAAGACTATTCATAATTATGAAGAAATTTTTCCATGTAATTAACACAATAAATCATCACAAAAAAGGAGCAATAATATCAACATAAAGTAGTTGCTACCGAAGAAAAATTTGTGTATTTTTTCCTGTCAGTTATGGTTTTTTGTTATTTGTGATTAGATTAGCCATAATCTCAGATTTGATTTTAATTTTTATGATCAATCTAACTTAAATAATAACACTTAATGATTTTTTTATATAAAAAAGCGTGGCTCGGACTCTGCCGGTACATTAGCAGTGCTGTATCTGGCTATCTATAGAAAAAATATTTTGATTTGACTTGGAGTGCCTACATCACCGGAGCCTGTAACCAATAGATTCCTACTAACTACTAACTACTAACTACTGACTACTGACTACTAAAGCAGTAGATTTTTGTACCTCACCAATACGAAAACTGCTATATATTGACTTAATAGGTTTTTTTGACTCCATGCTAAAATAAGTATCATCATCAATTTATTGTGAAAAATAAAAAGCAATTTATCATTCCTGATAACTATCAATCAAGATTAAAAAATCTTAACTCACTCCAGAGCTAATGTTGAGTTTAGTTACTGATGAATCTAGACTAATTCCAGGTATA
>JAJEAQ010000246.1 GCA_022822685.1 Trichodesmium sp. jk18x7bins.61 | reverse complement strand
CAACCACTTCAAAAACTTCAGACGATACAACAGGGTAAGCCCGAAAGAGTCTCAAGGGAGGTCGAAACCTTGAGTAAGTCAGAGGTAACAAAGACGGAAATCTCTGTCGAGTCAAGGATGGAAGAAAAAGCGTTTGCGCCTGTCGCCGACATGAATAATCGACAACGCGCGACTGTGTTCACCTTTCCATCTCTTTCCCTCTTGCTCCATTCCACTTCATCCCTAGTGGGTGAGCCTACTTTGAGCCACCTCGCCACATGAACAAGAGTAACCGGACTCATGGAGTCTTTTCCGTGTAGGCTCGGGGTGAAAATCCCTAGGGGACTCAGTGTCCCATTTCAGACGACCAGTACTGGTCGCGCTGACTACTCTCAACTCCTGTTCTCGGTGAGCAATAATACTTGGTTGTAGTTGACTCTGTCTTCGATTAGGGAGTCGTTTTTGATGATGACAAGGTGGGGCGAAGGGTATTTGGGGATTGATTTGTCTACCTCGTCTGCTTCTTTTGAGAATTCTTCTAGTGGTCATTTTTGGGGTGACACTAGGGAATGGTAATTGCCAATGGGCCAGTATTCTGGTAGCTTTATGACTTACCACACCTATCCCAGAATAGAGTTTTCCTGGCTCTATACCTAATGAAAGATCTTGAGTTTCTGTGTTTGAGGGATGTTGAAGCAGTTGTATTTGGAACAAGCCCAATCAGAAAGCTATTCCGTGGATCATAATAGTCTATTGTATTTCCAGTAAAACCTAAATCATTATAAAGATAGTTATTAATACTCTTGATTATTCGTAAAGGATATGATGTTTTTGGTAATCTTTCTTGGACTTCATCTGCCATCGTATCAAGAGCATTAAGATATTCGTCAGGCTCAAATTCTGGTTGATCTTCCAGAGCTATATAAAGAGCAGCTTTTGCTAAATCTATTTTTTCATCATCTTGATTAATTTCTGAATAAAATAGCTGTCGATATTCGGGTAAGTTCATCTTTAGTATTGAGGTAATTTAAATCCCTGTCCTTGGTGTAGGTTGCATTCCAAAGGAAAGAAATAGGTTCAAAGGAAGACCGAAGTTCGGTAAACATCAAATAAAAATATCTAAATGTTCCCTGATTAAATTTTTCGTAGATATTGGGTTTTGCCTTCCCCACGCCTTCTCCCAATTGGCAGTCTTCAACAATTTTGGTCAAACTTGCTCATTTGTTTCTGATGTCTTTTCATTGTAAATACTCTTCAAATACCATGACTTTTTCCAATAACCCAATGCCGGCGAAAGAAACGAGCTAGAGCAGATTCTTCTAAAGATAAATAAATTGGTCTACCATGGGGACAAGTATGAGGATTACGAGTACGTTGCCATTGATTTAATAAATTTTGCATTTCTGGCCTACTTAAAGAGGTTCCATTTCGGATAGCACTTCGACAAGCAGTAGCTACTTTAGCAGATTCTAAGTTACCACCTTTACTAAGTTCAATTAAAGCATCACCACAGTCATTGCGTTTGGCCAATATTGCTGGAGCACTACGAGCTGCCCACAGAAAATCTCCAAAAGTTTCTACTTCTATATTTAAACGTTGAAGTTGTTCTAGTTGAGCTGAAGATAAATGGTGCAAAATAATTGGAGGCTCTAAAGAAATTATTTGCCAAGCATCACATAACTCTTCATATAATATTCTTTCATGGGCAATATGTTGTTCAATTAACCATATACCACTGGGATGTTCAGCTACTATATAAGTATTGTGTAGTTGAGCGATCGCCTTTAATTCTATTAATCCGAATTCTTGATTTTCCTCTTCTGTATGATCTGGAGAAGCTGACAGGGAACTTCGAGTTTGATAATTGCCTGTTTTCTCAGATGCTTTTAAGATTCTTTCTACCCTTTCTGACAAGGGAAATTCTGGTATTACATCTGTACTAAACTTTAATGCTTTTTCAATGGCTTGATTAATTTGTTGTTGCCAAAAACTCAAGTTATGCAAATAAACTTCTGTTTTTGCTGGATGACGATTCCAGTTAATTTGATTGGGAAAAATTCGGAGATGAATAAAACATACAGGATAGCGATCGCGAGGACAAGTTCGAGCCAAAGCACTAATAATTGTTTGCTCTAATTCTGGCACTCGTACCACCCTACCATTAATCCCTATTTTCACCCAATCCGGCCGTCTTCTATGACATCTATCGGGTAAACCTAAAACTAATTCTAATGATTGATTAGCAGAAAATTGAGAATTGGTTTCTTCTGTCAAGCTGAATGTATTTGTATTTGATTTTTCTAGTTCTTGAGCTTCGATTTCCTGTTGAATTTGTTGCAAATCACTTAATCTTACTTTTGATAAGATTTGAGGTAAAATTTGTTTTGCTGTAGCACCAGAGCTAATTTGTATCCACAGTTTACTACCTTGCCAAATTTGCCAGGTAACTTGAGGATGGCAGAGGGCTATTTGCTGAATAATTAATTGTATAGCTCGCATTTGTTGTGCTAATGAAGGCATTCCTTGCCGACGTACAGGCCATTTTCCAAAAAGATGAGACACTCTAACAATAGTACCAGAAGCAATTGCTACTCTTTCCTCTTCAACAGCTTTTCCTTGACTACTATAAACAACTCTCCATCCTTCACTTTCAGTTTCTAA
>JAJEAQ010000612.1 GCA_022822685.1 Trichodesmium sp. jk18x7bins.61 | reverse complement strand
TAATTATCAATCCTATAATTTTATTGATCACGCTCTAAACCGGACATGATATAATTGGGATTGTTTTATGAATAAAATTGAGGCTCATAGAACATTTTGATTATGTGCTCCCAAACTTGATTTTGATTTATGGCAACAACTATACTACAAAAATCAAAAATAATATTTAAGGAAAAGATTACTAGCAATAAAATATTACTTGGGAAAAGTATAAAATCGCCATAATTAAAATTTAGGGCAGAATATAAAGCTTATTAATTTATATCTTAATAATTAATTTGATAATACAATATCAGCAGGCCAGATGCTCAGAAGAAAAATGTTGTAAGATATAATAATGTTGTGAGATATAAATTAATAGGACAAGGAAAATTTATACAGAATGTGTAATTAGCTCAAACAGCAAATTACACACAAATCACAAATGGTAAATAAAAAAATGAGGTAAGTTAAGTGACACAAATAATAGAAAACCCAACCGAACCATCAGTAGATGTAGAAAATCCAAATGTAAGTGATGGAGGTCGTATACTGGTAGGAGCTCCAGGGGCTGATAGAATTCAGGGTTCATCTGGCTCTGACGAAATTTCAGTATTATCTAATGATGACCTAGTAGCAGCTGGTGCTGGTGATGATCTAGTTGAATTAGGTGAAGGTACTGATAGTGCAACTGGTGGTGTAGACAACGACTCTATGCAAGGTAACCGAGGAAACGACTCCGTAGAAGGAGCGGACGGAAATGATTCTATCAGAGGAGGTAAAGAGAATGATACTGTAGATGGTGGTGCTGGAAGTGATATTCTCTTTGGCGATCGCGGCGATGATACAGTGAGAGGTGATTCTGGAAACGATACGATAGAAGGTAATGCAGGTCTTGATCTTCTAGAAGGTGATGATGGTAATGATAGCCTAAGAGGTGGCAAGGATAATGATACCCTTGATGGTGGTATTGGAAGTGATACTTTATCAGGAGATCAGGGTAGTGATATCTTAACAGGTGGCCAGGGGGCTGATGTGTTCCTCTTCAACACCAATGCAGATGGTAGCTTTGGAACTGATACCTTGACAGACTTTAACCCAGACGAGGACGTTATAGGTCTTGATTCTGGCACATTTAATTTGCCAACTGGTACGTTGGCAGCAGACCAGTTTGCGACTATCGAGAATTTCAGTCCTGCAAGTGGTGGAGGAAATACTGCAGCAATTATCTATGACCCCAACAGTGGTTTGATCTACTACAACCCAACAACAGGAATTGGTGATGAAATTCAATTTGTGCAAGTTGATCCTGGTACTTCAATAGACAATACTGACTTTGAAATCTTCTAAATCTAGCCCAGAATAAAATAATGTAGAGAATATTAATCGATTTAACTCTGCTAATTTTGTTTTTTGAGCAACATCTCCCATGTAAACCCCGTCTAAAATTTCTAATTAGATGAGGTTAGTGGGAGTAATTTTTCGGTTTGATGACGAAATACTACGTTTTACTCAAATCTAACGTTATCTAAGTGGGGAGTTAAGTTGAGCAATAAAATGTAGGATATTTTTTAAAGGCATGCCGACAAAAAGCACCAAGACGCCGCGTCAACGAAATGACCAAACCTAGAAGTTGTGGACGTAGGTTACGCAAACAGCCTCTAGATAATCCTAGACAAGGTGAGAAAAAATTAAACAGAGTGATATTCCCATAACTGGGAGTTCGCCTGCTCCGTAAAATTAAAATATCAGATAGTGTCATTTTTTGTCAGTTTTATAAAGCAGTATGCCACAAATACAACCAAATTCTGCGGATGCTTACAAAATATTAGGGCAAACTTATGAAGCACAAGGTAATCTTCAAGAGGCTATGTATGCTTATACAAAAGCCTTGGAGATTAAACCTGAATATGCTGAAGTTCATGCTTATCTCGGTCAGTTGTACAGTCAGAAAAAGTGGTTTGATGAGGCTGCTAATCAATACCAACAAGCAATTAATTTAGGACTAAAATGGCCGGAAGTATATTATAATTTAGGTAACATCACACATCAAGCTGGGTATTTAGACGCTGCAATTAAATGCTATAAAACAGCGATTATTCTGAATCAAAATTATATTAAAGCTTATTTGGGTCTGGGCATAGTTTTTGAATTGCAAAAAAACTATCAAGCTGCAGTTGAGATTTATAGAAAGATTATAAAATTAGAGCCTAAATTTATAGCAGCATATATTAATTTAGGTGGTGTTTTAGCTGAGTGGGAACGCACAAAAGAAGCTATTGAAATTTATCAGCAGGCGCTTGATTTCCAGCCAGAGTCAGCCGAATTATATAACAATATAGGTTATACTTTATTCAAAGAGAATCCTGAACAAGCGATCGCTGCTTATCATCGTGCTATAGAATTAGACCCTAATTTTACAAAAGCACATTATAATTTAGGCAAAGCATTACAAGTGATTGGGGAGCATGAATGGGCAGTAAAATCTTTTCAAGAAGTTATTAAATTAAAGCCAGACCAAAAAAATGTATTAGCTTATAGTGATTGTGCTTTTTCTTTAATGACTATAGGTAATTTAAAAGCTGCTTTTGCTTGCTTAAAAAAAGTTATTACTAATAGTCAATTTATTGAGTTATATTGCCATTTATTAGAGAGTAAATTAGGAAATATTGAAAATATAATACCTGATGAACTTTATTTGAAAAAAGTAGCTGGTTGGAATTTCATCAAAG
>JAJEAQ010000643.1 GCA_022822685.1 Trichodesmium sp. jk18x7bins.61 | reverse complement strand
TAGAACCTGTGAAGGAAAGAGGAACTGAAGACAAGGAGAATCTGAGCCATATGCACAGAGGGTGTCTTATTCATGTAGGGAAGCTAATAGGGTTTTAGTTAAAGCTACATCAGAAAGCGCAGACTGGAGGAGCCTACAGGTGCATTCAAAAACCTTGGATTGTGGAGCTGTTCCTAAGGCTTGAGCCCTGTGATGGGAAACTGTCACGTACGGTTCAAAGGGGAGGGAACAGGAGTAATCCTGATTCATGGAGCCGACAGGCTCAAGCGTTGAGCCTGTCACGCGACCTAAGAAAGCTCCGACTGGGGTCGGCCACCTGACAAGATTGTAAAGCAAATATTAAGATAGCTAAAATATTGAATTCTGGTGGCCTGCGGGGGACAACTAAAATTCTTTATTTAAACCCTGCCCTTAAGGTAAACCCCGCCTTTACGGGCGGGGTATTAAATACAAGCAGATATCGAACCAAGGGCCTACCCTACGCAAGGATTTAATCTCAGTTTTACAAACAATCTCTTACTTATGACCGTAGTTTGTTTGTGAGGATGGCCAATATTGAGTTAGAGACCGTTTGTCAAGCAAATATTAAGATAGCTAGAGTGCTTAATTCTGGTGGGTTAAGGTGGAAAACTAAAATTCTGGTGAGTACGAAGAGATCTTTCCACCTAACCCACCCTACGCAAGAATTTAATCTGAGTTTGACAAACAATCTCTTATACCAATTTCATAAAACATTGCTACAATGCTTTCCCCTACCAGTAGGAATCTAGAGTAACATAACTACCTTTTTTGAAAATGGTATTAGAGAGACTCATCCCAGTTCAAATAAAATTTGCCCACTCTACTTCTTGATAAGTAATAATTGTACAACATGAAAAAAGTTAATGTTTTAGGTGTGGACGGCGGTGGTACTAAAACTGAGGCCGTTTTAATGGATGAGAATTGTCAAATTCTAGGTAGTGGAAAAGGTGGTCCATCAAATTATCAGAGTCTGGGAATTGAGGTAGCCAAAAATTCAATTCAAACAGCTATTACTGAAGCCGTTATTAATAGTAAAAGTCATCAACCAATCGCAGGAATTTGCCTAGGTTTAGCAGGAGTGGGGCGACCTGAAGATGTGCCAGTGGTTGAAGATTTTCTCAAAGAAATCATTGCAAGTATTCCACTAAAATGGGTGTTGTGGCCAGAGAGTATAGTTATTTGTAGCGATAGCGCGATCGCTCTGGTTGGTGGTATTGGTGATGCTGTGGGGATTGCTGTCATGGCTGGCACTGGTTCCCAAGTATTTGGGCAGAATCGTCATGGGTTAACTAAGCGAGTTGGTGGTTGGGGTTATCTTTTAGGAGATGAAGGTAGTGGTTATAATATAGCTATTCAGGGTTTACAAGCAGCTTTAAAAGCTTATGATGGGCGTGAGTCTCCGACTATTCTGACGACAGATTTGCAAACATCTCTGGGGTTGACAAGTATTGACGGTTTAATAGAAGTTGTCTATCGTCGTGGATGGGGTGCAACAGAGATAGCAGCACTTGCTCCCATTGTTTCGGCAGTTGCAGATAAAGGAGATCAGGTAGCTAAGAAAATTATTAATAGTGCCGTAGAGGAGTTAAGTATAGCTACAAAAGTTGTGATATCAGCCTTATTTCAGCCTCACGAAACTTTTGAGGTTGTTACTATTGGAAGTGTATGGAAGAGTATGATTAATTTTCAAGGTAAGTTTGAAGATTCTATCATCGCGATCGCTCCTGGTGCCAAAATTATTTGGCCTCGACATCAACCTGCTTATGGTGCAGGAATTTTAGCCTTAAAAGCGATCGATCATATAGTTAATTTTGAAGTTTCGGTAATGTGAGCGTCTCGTTCACGCACGAGAGCTAAGATGCTCCCACTACCTAACAATTGAATCTTTACAGACGGGAGCAAGATGCTCCCTATACTCAAAATATTTCTATCCGGAGTATCATATCATGTTAATATTTAACTCAAAAAAGTGGCGTTTTGGAACATCTCTATTGTTAACTTTAGGTATGACATTAGCCACAGCAACACCCTTAATTTCAAATCCCGCTGTGGCTCAATTCTATCAACGAAGACCATATCCATATCCTGTTAACCAAAGAACACCATATCCTGTTAACCAACGAATACCATATTCTGTAAACCAACAAACACAATATCCTGTAGCGCGAATACCAGCAGGAACACTTATTCCTATAGGGTATGACGAAGCAGAAAAGGTAGTCCTGATCCCAGATGAATCTATGACACTAAGGCTAAGAGTAGCGCAAGATATTCGAGATTCTCAAGGAAGAGTAATAATACCCTATGGCAGTGTAATTGTTGGTCAGTTACAACCTGTTTCGGAAGGTACTCAATTTATTGCTCAAGAGGTAATCATTCGCGGTCGCAAAAGGTTTCCTATTGATGCTATTTATCGGGTAGTTACCGATACTAAAACAGTCAGAAAAGGTGCTGATGCTGGGGATATTTTGAAGGGGGCGGCTGTGGGTGCTGCTGCGGCTAGTTTACTATCTGGAATTATTGGGGATAAGGTGATTGCTACAGAAAGAGTATTGGCTGGTGCGGGGTTAGGTGCTTTGGCTGGAGTGTTGCTAGGTCGCGAAAAAGTGGAAGTCGTTGTAATTTATCCAGAAGAAGATTTAGACTTGAGATTACGCTCTGATTTTGTACTCCGTTAGTTAGCAAAAAGTAGTTTCTCTTTTTCAACGGGCTCAAATTTTTGGTAAAATCAGATGGCACATTTAACATGGGTGGGTTAGGGATGACGGAAATAAAAACTCAGACTGAACTGCCACAGCCTTTTCCTGAGCATACTCAACTACCAGAGTCGGATGGTACATTTGGGAAAAACTTTCAAGAGCATCCTCAAAGTATTATTCTCACAGATTCTATTGGCCAAGTACTGCAGGGTATCCACCCTGACGGACAATATCTCATAGGGCAAGATTGTGGCATTTACTGGCGGGAGACTTGCCCTCCCGAACAGGGGGCAGTTGCTCCAGACTGGTTTTATGCTCCTAATGTGCAACCTTGACTTAATGGTCAATATCGCCGTTCCTACGTTCTCAGGCGAGAATATATTACACCATTTATTACTTTGGAATTGGTGTCTGGAAGTGGGGCAGAAGAGCGCGATCGTACGCCTATATCTCGTAGATATGAAGGTAAGGCAACTAAGCCAGGAAAGTTTTGGATATATGAGCAGGTGATGCGAATTAGTTATTATGGCATTTACCAAATTACTAATGGTCATCTAGAAGTTTATCAGTTGGTGAATGGGTATGATCAGCAGATGCCAGCAAACGCAGGCTGTCACTATTTTATTGAAACCTTGAGGGTAGAATTAGGAGTTTGGCAGGGCAGCTATCAAAATCAAGTTCTATTATGGTTGCGTTGGTGGGATGCTGAGGGTAATCTCCTGTTAACGGGGGCTGAAGTGCTGAAATAGAACAGGCTAGGGCTGAACGTGCCGAACAAAAGGCTCAAAAAGCGCTCCTTGTGCAAAGGAATGCTATTTCTCAGTTATTTGCTATGGGGTTAAGTGTTGAAGAAGTTTTCGAAAGTCTTGGCTTAAGTGTCGAAGAGGTTCAGAAAAATTTGCTGGAGTGATGTATTATTTCAGGTTTAGATAATTACTACTTTGTTACGCCCTGGATTTAGTATTATTAGAAGAATAGGCTCATTTTCTGTAATTTTACTATTGCCGAGGAAAGATTTATATAGTTACCATTAGATTCGGAGAATTTTTTGACTAGGCAAAAAAGAAAAATAGTTGTGGATGAAGTTATAAGAAAGATAGCAGCTGTAGGATTACCTGGTGTTGTACTTGTAATTGCAATGGCAAGCAACTACAGGTTTCACAGGTGCAGCAGCAATTACAGCAGCATTAGCTATGTTAGGACTAGGAGGAATGATTGGTGGTATTGCATTTCTAGGAATAATAGGATTAGTATCAGAGGCACTAACAAAGTATGGATTGGAAGCTTTGTTGAAAGGAGTTTATTTGCAGAGCAAATCGGATGGTGAGCCTTGATCAAATCTATCTAGAGAAATTGACAGTTTACCAATTTCATTAGAACTTAAACTAATAATAAAAAAATCTATTGGAGCTAGTATTTAATAGCATGTTCAGATAATTAGTTATAGCCTTTCTCGGACTAATAAAGTACGCCTGCATTGAAGACAAAGACGGCGTTTGCTCCGCATACGGAGTTCTATCGCCACATCAAGATTGAATCATGTCTGGCTGTGTGATTGAAAAAGCAAGTACAATGATACAAGAAAAACCAACAACAAAAAAATTATAACGGTTTTCATTAATATAGACCACAATTATCAGTACTATAACTCCTCAAATTTTAGGTATACTTACTGCTGTTTCTGTAGTCTACTTTTGTGAAAACGGCGATAAAAAAAATTCGAGCAACTACTCGTGATATCAAATCCGGTTAATTGCACATAGCATAATAGGGAAATATTTCTGCTCTCAACAAAAAGCCCACAGAGATGGACATTCAACCCCATCTGAGCCTAGAAGAGAAATGGGCTCTCATAACCAACTAAGGCGCTCCCCCCA
>JAJEAQ010000411.1 GCA_022822685.1 Trichodesmium sp. jk18x7bins.61 | reverse complement strand
ATATAATCCTCTGGCAGTTAGATACTTAGTAGAAATGGCTGCACTTTTAGCACGCCATGAATCAGGATTCATTGTACCATTATCCATTGCTCAAGCTCATGTTCACATGGACGAACCTGCAATAGAAAATGAGATGCGGATGAGTCGACGTTTAGTGAATCGGGCTGTAGAAATCAGTAAGGATTTTCAGGTTTAGGCCAAGCCTGATATTAGAATTGATGATGATATTGGGGAAGGAATTAGTCGCACTGCTAAAGAACAAAAATGCTGATTTAATTGTGATGGGATGGAGTGAAATTGGCGGTTGACGAGATCGTTTGTTTGGCAACATCATCAATAATGAATGTGTTTTGGTATTCCCACTGCCCAGTTGTTGTCATGCGTTTGTTGGATGAGCCGATTCATATTCGTTCTATTTTAGTGCCTTTGAAATATTTGACTCCAAAAACTTCTCGGTAAATTAGTTTTTCTCTGATGTTTTGCTGATACAAATCAAGGTGAGGTGATATTTCTGCATGTATGTGCTCTGAGAACTTCTCAAAAGCAAATTGATGATTTTGAGTCTCAGTTATCTGCTTTAATTTCTCAGTCAAGTTTTAATGTGAAAACTGCAATTAAAACTATTCGCCATGATGATGTGTCTAAGGTAGTTACTGAAGAATCAAAATATGTTGATTTAGTGATATTGCGTTCGATTCTGCGTCGTACTACTGGAGGATTTGTTGTAAGTAATGTAACTATGCAAGTGATTCAGGATTTGACTTGTTCTATGCTATTGTTTGGAGAACCTCATTCATAAAGTTTGTAGTTGGGATGGCTCCCTTAAAGGCAAGAGAGGCAAGAGGCAAGAGGCAAGAGGCAAGAGGCAAGAGGCAAGAGGGAGGGCGTGTATGGTGGAGGATTTTACCCACCACCTTATGCAATTTTTGGGTAGTGGGAGCATCTTACTCCTGTGTGTTATATCATGTCCGGTTGAATACTTATAAATAAATAAAGTAGTCAGTAGTCAGGAGGGAGGGATAAATGACGTTGGTGAATGTGTAATGCTTTTGTCTCAAATATCTATGAAAAAACTATAGTTGTAAGATTCATAAATACTCAAGAGCATTACCTAATCACCAACCCCGCAGTTTGCCTTTCAGTAATTGTCTTCGGAGGGCATGATGCGATACCGGCAATGTTGCAAGTTGACCTCAAGATAGACTAATACCAAATACGGTTATGACGCATGTACTTTTCCCAAATCCTCTATAGAACCCAAATGGGTTCTCTAAAAACTTAGGCGATCGCCAATCTCTGGAGCATTAGCCGGACAAAACAAAGATTAATCTTGGCTTGAGCATGCTCAAGAGTTCTTTCTTGGGTTCTCCGGCTTAGGCACGCAGGCAAACAAGCTTGCCGATCTTTTGAGGTGAGTAGGGAAGTTGGAGTCGCATTCTTCTTTGAATTTGCTATTACAGCACTTTTAATATTGGTGAGGTACATTATGCTTTTCCTGGATATCAGATGAGCTGTTGCCTAAAACCCCAAATTTTGTACCTCATGCTCCAAGCCTAGTGCTGTAAAATTTCTATGACAAGGCATTCTCTAAAGCAGCAGCTACTACTCTATGATCTTCGTCTTTGCTCAGATAACTCAAAGCTGCTTTTGGTTGGAGAGTATCAAATCCTCTTAACCCCCGGGCAGCTACTAAACGGATACTCCAAGATTCTGCACTGACAAAGAATAAAAGCTGTTGCAAGGCTTCAGTTTCTTTTGCTGTACCTGCCAGGGCACCTAAAGCATGAATAGCAGTTTCCTTGACAGTTAAATCTTCCCCAGCGATCGCGCCAAGACAAACTTCATATAATGCCTCTGGAAATGGCATTTCTGTCAGAGCCCCAAGAATACTACGACGCACTAGCCAGTTGTCGTCTTTGTGGAATATTTCCAATAAATGAGGTATTGCCTCTGTCTGATCCAAATTTGGAGAGAGAGTTTGCAGTTTCGGCTCGCACATTGTAGTCTGGAGCATTTTTCATCATTTCTAGTAATACTTGAAAAGATTCTGGAGTGCGTTTATTGCCTAATCCCATCGCTACAAATGAATGCACTATAAATTCAGGATCTCGTTGTTTAGTTTTGAGAAGAGGAACTGCTATTCCACTATCATAGTTTCTCAACTCGGTTAGTGCTTTTAGCCTATCTTGAGAATCGGAGCTAGTCTGGTATAACTGAATTTGATTGATTCCCATGTTAAGGCATCCTTAATTTTATTTACGTTTATTTACATAAATAACTAATCCCTAAATCTGGGATGATGAATTTCAGAAAAATACTTAAAGATTAATGAGTAAAAGTAATTATGTCTGAAACCCTAAAAACCAATACTTCAGCACCAACAACCCAGGAAATAGAAGCAGTCATCAATGAGTTAGAGCAATATCGGGAACGTATTGTCAATGAAACTATAGAAATGGCAAAAAAAGTAAAAATGCCGAAGGCGAGAGTAATGGCCCATTGATAGAAACATCCAGAATTGTCTCCCATTGATGTAGCTTTGAACGAGTTGCGATCGCGATCTAGCTGTAGTGGTATCTCTACTGAATAGGTGAAGTGTTAATCATCTAAGAGTTTTGCTCACAAACCGGAGCAAGCTCCTCCTAACTACCTAAAAATTGCATCTTAACATGCCAGTAGAGACCAAAGGATGATTTGCTTTATTCCTCTTATTCCTCCCTTCAAAAGGTATAGCGCTACGCATTAAGGTTTTAGGACATTCCTCTGTTGCATGCATGCCTCTTGCCTCTTGCCTTTCAACCCAGATTTATTGTCCTAACCAAAAAAAAACGTACTGCTATAATCCCCCCGGCGCCCCTTTCAAAGGGGGGCTAGGGGGGATAAAACAGGGGTTGTAAGGAGTGAAGTTTGTTACCACTAATTATCTGAACATGATATTACCGAAGGCAGAAGCCTGTGAGCGAAGCGAGTTAACACCCAACCCCTGTCAAAAAACCCAACCCCTGTAAACATTTCTGCTGCCTTGTCACCCATATTAACCTTTTACTACTAATTAATTATGACTACACAATTAACTGAAACTGCTAAACAATTAATTACTAAAGCAAGGATAGTTAGCTTTAAAACTTGGGAAGGGGTTCTACCAAAAGAAATAATTCAGCTATTTCAAATAGCTGATAATCAAGGTCGTTATCTCACAGAGCATGATTGTCGGCTACTTAAAGCTGCTTCATAAATACCAAATTCAGCTATTGAAGCGGCTAGTTTACTTCGAGATTGTGCAGCAGAAATTGTTGATGAAGCTAGGGAAAAAGTATTAGAAATATATCCTAATATTACAAGAGAAGGAGGAAATTTATATCCACCGGAGCGAGCTGAAGTTTGTTGGCGGGACTTTTGGCATTTCTTACGTTGTATTACTTATGACATTGCTGGCAATAGTACAGAATTTACCAGTGCAGAAGGGCTTCATTATATGCAACTTCTTTATCAAGAATTGTGAGTACCACTACCAGCAATGGTGTTAGGTTTAGAAGCTATTAAAACTGCTAGCTTAAAAAAATTTACCTCCGAACAACAAGTAGAATTAGCTCCTTATTTTGAGCATTTGGTGGCCAATTTGAAAGAATTTTAGCTTCTCGCTCCTGACTCCTGTATGAAAATTTTCATTCATTCATTCTAAATATTTGTCAATAACCCCAACGGGAGTAACGGATGGAGCTTGTA
>JAJEAQ010000443.1 GCA_022822685.1 Trichodesmium sp. jk18x7bins.61 | reverse complement strand
TACCCTACATTCTATGGTCTGAGGTAATCAGACCAATTACGGTCTGTCCTACCCGAATTGTGAGAGTTCCGTATCTCGTCTTACCTACCGGGGTTTGGACCTTCCCCCGGACTCACAATTCGTTTTTATTCGTTCCTCATGATGATTGTCTGACAACTTAGGGCGGTTCACTTTGCCTATCACCTTCTCAGGGTTGCTGATGTCTTGAGTAAAACTCAGGGAGAATTAGGTGATGAAGTCCTCATAGATGTTTCAGATTGAGGCTTTACATTTAGACACTTTTACAGAACCTGTTTACCCTGATTATCTCCTCATTAGCGCCAGGGAACCTATCTATTTCATCTCTGATTGCGCCCTGTTTCCAACTTCACTCTCTCGGAACCGAGCCGAGTCAGTGTGGACAGATTGGGAGTCACGTTACCCCTAAGGGGTGGGACTTAAACCAACTTCATGAATGATGTGGGTTTCAGACAATCTGAAACCCCTAGTTTATAAGGTTTATACCTATTTTGCTAGGAACGAATCGCACACTCAAAATGTATAGTTTCCTGTTTCTTAGCACCTATAGAAATAGTCAAAGATTACATCAAAAATCAGTCTGGAGGTAAATTAATCCAAGAAGAAAGCGGTTAAACATTTATTTGTGTAAGGGGGTGATTTCCGCCCCACCTTGTAGACGGATGGGGAAACCATCACCCCCTTACCAACCAGAAAAGGTTGTTAATACCAGGCACAGGTACATTTACTGTCGATGATGCCGGCAACATCACCTTTACTCCAGTTGAAGGATCTGAATTTGAAGGTGAAATCAGTATTCCCTATATAGCCAATGACCTAGATGGTAACTCTTTAGAGGCAGCTAACATTACTATTGAGGTTGTGGCAACACCAGCACCAGCACCAGCACCAACACCAGCACCAACACCAACACTAGCACCTATACCAACATCTACACCAGAGCCTACACCAGAGCCTACACCAGAGCCTACACCAGAGCCTACACCAGCACCTATACCAACATCAACTATAGTTGGAGGAGGATGACCATTCATGTCCTCCTCCTCCAACTATAGAACTTGTAGACCTGCTACACCCTTTATAGTTCTCAATGCTAATCAATTCACAGACTTCTTCCTTGGTACAGAAGAGGATGAATCAATCAAAATTAGTAGCGTAAATTTAAGCCAAGCTATTGATGGCCTAAGTGGCAGCGACACTATAGAAGGGACTGATAGCGTTGATGCAATTTTTGGTGGTGAAGGTGAAGTTCTAATTTTGTCTAATAATGGTCCTGACTTTGTTAATGGCAAAGAAGAAAATGATGTTCTCAACGTTGGTAAAGAATCTGATACTGTGGGTGGTGGTAAGCAGGATGATATTATTTGGGGTGATAGGGGTAGCGATCTAGTGTTAGGAGATAATGGTAATGATTTGATCTGGGGTGGTAATAGTAGTGGTACTGACATAGAAGGTAATGATCTTATAAATGGTGGAAGAGGTGATGATTTTCTGGGCGGGAACCATAGCGATGATAGACTTCTAGGTGGTAATGGTAATGATGAAGCCCTTGGTGGGAAAGGAGCAGATTCTCTTTTTGGACAAGAAGGTAACGATATGCTGATGGGTGAAAACGGCGATGACAAAATTGTTGCTGCTCCTAGTTCAAGTTCTGAAGAACTTGAACTAGGAGCAGATTCTGTGTATGGTGGTCGAGGTAACGATGTTATGCAAGGCAGTCGTGGAGATGATGCAATATACAGAGGAAAAGGAGGTGATTTTGGGTATGCAGGTAAAGATAATGATCAAATGTTTGGTGATATAGGAGATGATACTCTTTTAGCTGAAGAAGGAGATGATACAGTTTTTGGTGGCAACAATAGTCTTCGTGATGCTGATTTCTTAGGAAAGGATTTCATTTCCAGCACCTCCGGAAATGAAATCCTTAATGGTAACCATGGAAACGATACTATCCTTAGTGGCGCAGACAATGATACTGCACGAGGTGGTAAAGATGATGACTATATGTATGGTCAAGAAGGAGATGACCTTCTATTTGGCGATCAAGGTAATGATACTATCTGTGGCTGTGATGGTAATGATACAATATATGGTGCTCACCATGAATTTACAGCAGCAATTGAAATACAAGACCAGCAAGACCAGTTATTCGGTGGTGTAGGAGACGATCTAATTTTTGGTAATCAAGGAGATGATGAATTGTTTGATGAGGATGGTGATGATACAATCTTAGGTGGTGAAAATGATGATACCCTGTTTGGTTCATCAGGAAATGACTCTCTACTGGGAGAAGCAGGTGACGATCTTTTTATTGGTGGAGATGGTGATGACACTTCCTCTGGTGGTAGTGGTAGTGATCGCTTCCTTCTCAATCTTGACCAGAGATCAGATGTCATTATTGACTTCGATATTAATCAAGATTTCCTCTTGTTAGGTGAAGAAATAATTATTGATGAACAAGACTTAACTATTGAGACTGTTGATAACAACATTTCAATCTTATGGAACAATCAACTTTTAGTCACTTTAGAAAATCTATCTGCTACCTCAGAGCAGATAGCAGCTCGGTGAATTGCTCTAGAATGATTCCTCTGCGATCTAATAACCAATAGATATCTTTGAAGGAGATAATACACAGTCTCCTTCTAACTGATTTCCTCATTTTTATACCATGTTTGGTAAAACACTTAATTTAGGTTCGTAGTTGGGATGCGGCGCCTAAAGATATATTTGGAGCGCCGCATCACAACTACAAACAAATACTTTTTTATAATTATAGCGGTTCGCTCTGGCGTATTTACACATTATTTTTTGTACAACCTTTCATAGGCTGCACTCTGGGCTATAAGTTGTAAATACCTGAGCCGGCAGCGCTATAATTATCCGAACATGATATTAGTGCTGAATGGGACGAATTCCAGCCATATCTAATATTTGAGGTATTAAGTCTTCTCGTTTGATTGCCATCAAATGGACTCCATGACAAATCTTACTGGCCATTTGAACCTGTTCGGCAGCAATTTTCATTCCTTCTTGTAAAGGTTTTTCAGCGTTGGCCAAACGCTTAATAATATGTTCTGATATATCAACGCCAGGCACATATTTATTAAGAAAAGCAGCATTTTTAGCAGATTTTAGTAAAAATATTCCTGCTAAAATTGGCTTATTACTATCAACTGCGATTTGATTCATAAATTTTTCTAATTTATCAAAATCAGAAATTAATTGACTTTGAAAAAATTGAGATCCAGCTAATAATTTCCGCTTAAATCGTCGTTTTAATCCTGACCAACTGGGGGATTGAGGATCAACAGCAGCACCCACAAATAAATCAGTTGGGCCGTTGGTTAAAGGTTGATCATTCCAGTCTAAGCCTTGGTTTAACTTAGCAATCATTTGTAATAAACGCACCGACTCCATATCAAACACACTCTTAGCATTTTGATGATCGCCTGCTTTTACAGGATCACCAGTCAGGGCTAAAATATTATGAATTCCTAATGCTGAAGCCCCCATTAAGTCAGCTTGTAAAGCTATACGATTGCGATCGCGACAGGCGACTTGACATATTGGCTCTATGCCTTGATTTTTCAAGAGAATGGCAGCTGCTAATGAACACATTCTTAATACAGCACGGCTGCCGTCAGTAATATTAACGGCATGAACTCTACCTCTGAGCGCTTCAGCCATCTTCATCATGTGAGTAGGATTAGCTCCCTTGGGTGGTGCTACTTCAGCAGTGATTAAAAATTCTCCCGATTTGACAGCATTGCAAAATCTATTCATTTATTTATTCAGTTGCGATGGTGATGCTCAAATATTTGGAGGCTATTTAGTAGATTTACCATAGTTAAAGTTTTAGTTAGCTATCAACTCCTTGGTAACTAACTTATATTTACTTTTCCTAACAAGAGTAAATCTGATGATAGTTGCTAATTACAAATAATAATTTATACTTCTACTTGCATACAAATCTCCAAATCGGAAAGAACTTACTCCATTTTTAAATTTGTCTGAGTCATAGACTGATTGCTAACAATACAGACTATTCTCTGCTAAATTGGCAAAGAATAACCTAAAGCTGTTTTAACTTTTGCTAAGGTTTGATGAGCGATCGCCCCTGCTTTTTGCCTTCCCTCAGATAAAACAGATTCCAGATAACCTTGCTCATCCATTACTTCTTTATATTTTGTTTGAATTGGTTTCAAAGCTTCAATAATTGTCTCAGTTAATAAAGGCTTAAATTGCCCCCATCCCATCTCCTGGCATTCTGTTGTCACATCTTGCTTTGTTTTGTCTGAAAATAATCCATACAGGGTCAATAAATTATGACATTCAGGCCGTTCTGGATTATCAAATTCTAATCCTTTAACTGAGTCTGTTTTACAACGTTTAATTTTTTTTGTAATCGCATCTGGTGGATCTAATAAGTTAATTCTACTCAATTCTGATGGATCAGATTTAGACATTTTGCTAGTACCATCTGTTAAACTCATGACTCGCGCACCTTCTTTTTTAATCAAAGGTTCTGGTAGTTTTAGTATAGTTTCACCCCCCCCAAACTGATGATTAAATCTAATTGCAATATCGCGGGTAAGTTCTAAGTGTTGTTTTTGGTCTTCTCCTACTGGAACTTTATCTGCATCATAAAGTAGGATATCTGCAGCCATCAACACTGGATAATCCAATAAACCTGTACCTACATTTTCTCCTTGTTTGACTGCTTTTTCCTTGAATTGGATCATATCTGTCAACCAATTCAGGGGAGTAATACAATTAAGTAACCATGTCAATTCACTATGAGCAGCAATGTGAGATTGCACAAATATGGTAGAATAATTCAAGTCTATACCACAGGCCAAATATAAAGCAGCAATCGTGTAGGTATCTGTAGCTAGTGTAGCTGGATTATGTGGTACTGTAATTGCATGTAAATCTACTACACAAAAAAAGTTATCATATTTTTCTTGATCCTCTACCCAGTTGCGAATTGCACCTAAATAGTTTCCAATATGAAGGTTTCCAGTTGGTTGAACTCCAGATAGTATAAGCTTTTTACCCATTCGCTCTTTAACCTTAGCCGTTAATAATTAATTAATTATTAACAATAACATATTGAGTGCCCACTTTAACTCACTGCGCTCATTTCCAGCATAGTGAAGACCTAGCGTTAATTGACGCTCCTCGGACTTTTTTCAGCATCTCGCCACATGAAATGTTCCGGGACATGAAAAAGCGTAGCCTAGCCTGAGACATAGGGAAGGGGATTCTTGCTGTGGCGATCGTAATTAAAATCTCAAAGAGAAATATTCCAGGATTCCTAACCCTCGATCATCGAGTATTGGGACTCCAGAGGCAAAATCTCACAAAGCACATCAATTATATTTTATCTGTGCGCCTCTGCTAGAGTTTATTTCCAATCTTTTCTCTAATATCCATAATACTTAGCAATTTTAATATCTAGTTAAGTTAGACTTATCAAGCTGTGGGTAGTCAGTAGTCAGTAGTCAGTATTCATTAGACAAAGCCTGATCAGGAGTGTTGATCAAAAGTCAGTTATGCTTGATTTCAGCTCCAAATTATCAGGTTATATCGTGCCCACTAGAATACTGATCAATCAAACTTCGTAGTTGCCTTAAAAGATTGTTTGTAAAATTCCGATTAAATTCTTGCGTAGGGTGGGTTAGTGGTACTTAGACATTTTCTGGTCTATAAAATGCCTGAAAGTCAGTCTAGGCAAGGGAGAAAGGTCGAAGCCATAAAAATGGCGGAAAGCCTAGTCATTTCTGGATTTATACCTTTTCGACCTCAATACTTTTCTCTGTCTAGCTTTGAGGCTATTTTCTCCCTCATTTTTGTCTAAGTCCCATTAGGCGGAAATATCTCCTTGCACTCACCAGAATTTTACTTTCCGCCGTAACCCACCAGAATTAGACACTATATATCTTAATATTTGCTTTACAAACAGTCTCTAAGCAGGCTATATTTATCATGGCGCCTGTATCGCAACTACAAACAAAATTTTTTTTATAGGTAATTAAACGGACATGATATTAGTAGTTTACAAATAAAAAAAATCTATTTCAATCAGAAAATGGTGTTTTACTGAAGAGGTATAAATAAATTAAAAAATTAATTGTGTGAATTCATAATTAGTAGTTATAAAATGCTAATAATTATCCTAAATACACATCAATCAATAACTCTATAAAAATAACAATGAAGCCTAAAATTAATAACATTACTGCTTGGAAACAAGCTGAATTACTAATGCAACCTACTTTAATTAGATTACTAGATCATATTCGCAAAAAACAGGAAAATTATGTGTGGCAAGGCAACTACCAAGAAGAACAAACACCAATTCCAGGCTATAGACTAGATTTAGAATACCAAAGCCAAAAAGTTAGTATTAATATCTGGGAACTTTGCTATCAAGTTTGTTTTAGTAACTATCATCTTACTCACGTTGCTGACCAAACAGTAGAAGTTGGCATTGATACTAGCCTACTCAATGAAGAAGGAAATGTGAATTGGGATCGTATTGATGAAAAAGCTTTAAGAGTAGTATAAAACATGATGGCAGATTTAGCAAAAATAGAGTAGTAGTGAGGATAGTTATATTAGAGATTGTTTGTAAAACTCAGATTAAATTCTTGTGTAGGGTGGGATCTTATGGAAATATCTCCTCGTACTCACCAGAATTTTAGTTTTCCACCCCCGGCCACCATAATTATGGACTCTAGCTATCTTAATATTTGCTTTACAAACAGTCTTTTAGGTCTAGTTACACACTTATAATTAAAATAGCAGGGGAGTAGAAAAAAAATCGGTTTTCCACTAGGCTCCAAATCATAACTAATATCATATTCGGATCATTAGTTATAACAAACTTCATCTCTAAAACTCCTGTTTTATCCCCCCTCCTCCCCCGCTTTCCAAGGAGGGCTAGGGGGGATTCCCCTTTGAAAGGGGGGAGTAAAACAAATCATCCTTTGCTCTCCTCCATAAAAAAG
>JAJEAQ010000605.1 GCA_022822685.1 Trichodesmium sp. jk18x7bins.61 | reverse complement strand
GCTTCTGCTTTACCCTTAGCACGGTTAATTTCTGCCTGGGCTTCTTGTTCTGCTTCTCTAGCAATATATACTGCTCTTTGAGCTTTTTGTTCAGCAATTTGTTTGTCTTCAACTGCCTTAGCAAATTCAGGAGAAAATGTTAAATCAATTACGCTAGTATCTAATACAATGATGCCATATTTCTCTAAGCGAGAACTCAAAGCATGATCAAAGTCGGATTTCAATTCTACCCTTTTTGTGATAGCTTCTTCAACTGTTCTTCTAGCTGCCGCAATTTTAAAAGATTCTTGAGTTTGAGGTGCAATTACTTTGGAAATCAAATTTTGTAGAGTTCCCTGTTCTCTTCTAATTTTTACTACTTGTACTTGATCTAAGCGAAAGTTAATTGCAAAACTAGCTGATAATTCTTGCAAATCTTTTGTAGAACTTTGGGCTGGAACTTCAAATTTTTGCACAGTCACATCATATATATCAACTTGGGAAATTAGTGGAGGTTTAAGGTGAATCCCTTCTAATAAGGCTCCATCTCTAGCTTTACCTAGAATACTGAGAACACCAGCTTGACCAGGATTTATAATGGTAAAAGAATTGAAGCCAATTAGCAATATTACTGATAGTAGAGTTGCTAATACTAATGTTTGTAAACTCTGTTGTTGATTTTTCAATTTCTTTCCTCCGAAATTTGAGACTAATATTTAATTAGGCTATAGTAATCCTAAATGGTTTGTCAAAATCAAAAAATTGATAAACAGTCTGAAACTCTTAATCCTGTTGCCAATTGCCAGATGAGATTTTACCTTTCTCCTAGATATTTTATACACAACCAAAATAGGAATCCTGTATTTGATTTGTTAATATTAGTTGGCGTTGCCAATTAACACTCAAATTATATAATATTTTTATAATCTTTCTGGCTCACGGAAGATGATGTTTTTTTTATCGATTACACCACAGTGGATTATTCTTTCAAAAATTGCTGTAAACTATATCATACCTTTCCGAAAATGAGTCTAAAACCATGCTCTAATTGAGGTTGATAAGTTATTTCTTGAGGTGTCTATTTTATTTCCCGTAGAAACTTACCCTAGATCATGTTCATCAGTATTTAAGCATTTTGATATCAAAAGATGGCGTTGCTGAATCAAGGGATGAATCTTTGGAAATACATCTAAGCCTACAATTCATCCCGCAAATATGTAACGCCCAAAAGATTGATGAAAGCAAATCATCTATTTCCTGATTTATTGATAATAGGGTTGTCGCTAAATAGATGTAAAAAAAACAGAAAACCTAGACTGAGCAATGATTTAATCCATTTATGACTAACAAGAGCGCTCAACTTTACAGAGTTAGGGTTCTCGCCTTTCTTTATTTTATAAAGCGGCAAGTCTAATTATTCAAACGAACATAATATTATAGGGCAGCCTTAGCTCTACAGTTTATAGTTTTTCAGGAGCTTGAACTCCTACCAAACCCTTCCCGTCATAAACAACGAGGCTAATATTCATAAGTCGGAAGGAATAAAGGAACACCCTTCAACTTCCGTTGCCTTGAGCTTCTGCCTTCCGAACCCAGAAGCTTGCGGTCAATCCTCAGATTAACAATTCAATATGGCTAATCTCTTAGGCATCAGTCTTGACAAAATTTGCTTCAGCACCATAGCTGTCCAATCAATATCTGCTTCTGTGGTTTCTCGTCCGAGCGTCAAACGAATACCCTTAGTAGCAGTATTTTCTGTATATCCCATTGCTAGTAAAATCGGACTGGGCGTTACCTTTCCACTATGACAAGCTGAACCAGCACTAATGCCAATTCCAGCTAGGTTTAACTGTCGCACTAAAGTTTTACCTGTAATATTATCATCTGTTTTAGCAATTCCAGGCTCTGGAGGAACAAGACAAAAACTCACATGATGAGGTAATCTTTGCCATCGGTCTCCAGTAGCAATCATATAGGGGGTATCAGCCATCTGCTCAAATAAGCGATCGCGCAACTTAATTAACCTTAATCTTTCTGGAATCATTTCATCGAGTGCCAATTCTGCTGCAATTCCAAAACCAACGATCGCTGCTACTGCCTGAGTACCAGAGCGCAATTTCAACTCCTGGCCTCCTCCTGCTAACAAAGGAACTAACTCCACACCCTCACGTATATACAGCGCCCCAGCACCTTGAGGGCCATAAATCTTATGACTTGACAAAGACAACAAATCTACAGGCAATTTTTGTACATCTACTGGCAAGCGCCCTGCCACCTGAACTGCATCAGTATGGAACAAAACTCTATGAGCACGACAGATATTACCTAGTTTCTCAATCGGCTGGAGGGTACCTACCTCGCTTTGACCATAAATTACTGATACTAAAACTGTATTCGGTTGTAATGCTGCTTGTAGTTGGTAAGGATCTACTCTTGCTTGTCGATCAACAGGTAATCTTGTCACCTGCCAACCCCAATTTTCTAACATTTTTGCTGGCTCTGAAATAGCAGAATGTTCCACACTAGAAATAATTATATGTTGGGGGTTTTGATAGCAACGTGCAATACCCATTATTGCCATATTGTCAGCTTCAGTTCCCCCAGAAGTAAAAATAATTGATTCTGGCAGTGCGTTAACCAGACTAGCTACTTTTTTTCTTGCTACTTCAATTAATGTTGCAGTTCTGTTGCCCCAGGTGTGTAAGCTAGATGGATTACCCCACTGCTTGGTAAAAACTTGTTGCATAGCTGCGATCGCTTCAGGCCTAGGTGGTGTTGTAGCACTATAGTCTAGATAAATTTGCATAGGTTTGTCTCTTTTTACTTATGGTTAACTTCTAAAATAGACTTGTTGGCAAATAAGGTAGAATGAGCCAAGCAGAAAATGGCCAGAGAAATGCTAAACATTGAACGAGCCTTAAAACAAGAAAGGCTACTACGAGCATTAACAGGATTAAACCGTAAAGCCTTTGATTCCCTGTTGA
>JAJEAQ010000243.1 GCA_022822685.1 Trichodesmium sp. jk18x7bins.61 | reverse complement strand
TCAAGTTATATGTCAACTCAATGTGGCAAAGTAGTTCCATTTTGCCTTTAAAAAATTATCGAAATATTTATCCAAATATCAAAGAAACTCATCAATTAACTGTTGATTCCAGAACTCTGGATAGTTTACTAGAAGAATTAGAACTATCACCAGCAGATTTTAATATTCTTAATCTTAATATTCAAGGGGCAGAGATTTTGGCATTACAGGGTGCAACTAATCTACTTAAATATATAGATGCAGTTTACACCAAAGTTAATTATGAAGAATTATATGAAGGTTGTGCTTTGGCAGAAAAAGTTGATGAATTTTTGATGCAAACTGGTTTGGATAGGGTAGCAGTAGTAAAACCTTTTCATCCTGCTTGGGGAGATGCTTTTTATGTGAGAAAACAGGTAGTTTCGATGTCTACTCTTGGCAAAAATGGTGGATTAGGTAATCAGATTTTTCAGTATGGATTCTTGAAAATATATGCTCAAGAAAATAGGTTATCAGTAGAGACTCCTGCATGGGTAGGGCAAGAATTATTTGGGCATAAAGAACGAGAAATTTCTGAAGACTTGCCTGTTGTTTTTGAGAATGACAATAGACTTTTAGGCAGTCACACAGAAGTGTTAAAAAATGTAGATTTTCATGGTAATTTTCTCTTTCATACTAGCTATTACGCGCCTTATAAAGAATATTTATGTTCTTTGTTTCAACCTGTACCAGAAATAGAAGCAAAAGTAAAAGTTGCTTGGGAAAAGTTGCGATCGCGTGGTCAAATTATTATTGGTTTACATTTACAATCCCACTCAGATGAAAAGAATAATTCTTCATTTGCACCCTATGAGTGGTATAAAACTTGGCTAGATGGTTTATGGGAAACTTTAGAACAACCAGTTTTATTTATTTCCACCGATCATTCAGAAGAAGTACCTCTGGTATATTTTGCTGAATATTGTCCTGTAACAATTCAGGATTTAGAAGTAGAACTTAATTCAGAATATCTGGATTTTTTCTTATTGAGCAATTGTGACTTTGTTGGTATTTCTAATACGGCTTTTGCTTTTGCTGCTTGTCTACTAAATAAGACAGGAAGATATTTCTTTCGCCCCCACTTTGCCACAGCCAAATTGATACCTTTTGAACCTTGGAATACTACACCAGTCTTTCAGGATGTAGATATTTCTCAAGTAGGACAAAATATTTCATTTGAGGCAAAATTTCAGCAGATACAGGCTCAACTTCAGCAAACTCAAACCGAGTTAGAAAATATCCAATCTCAGCGAGACCAAATATTAAAGGAATTAGAAGAATCTCACTCTCAACTACAGGAAACTTTGACAGAATTAAAGAATACTCAGTCTGAGCGAGATGGAGTTTATCAACAACTCCCATCTACTCAATCTCAACTTCAGCAAAGTCAAGAAAAAGCTAACACTGTAGAACAAAAACTACAGGAAACTTCTACAGAATTAAAAAATACTCAGGCTCAACTTCAGCAAACTCAAGAAAAAGCTAGGAGTATTGAATCACAAGAAGAAAACCAAGTACAACTAGACAAATGTCGCTCCGAACTACATAGCACTAGAGAGGAATTAGAAATAACCCAATTCCAACTAGACGAGGTACAGGCAGAATTAGAACAGTCTCAATCTCAACTGAATACTTGCCAATCCCACTTGCAAGAAACTCAAACAGAACTAGAAAAAACTAAACTCAAGTTAGAAACTGAGGCAAAAATACCACTAAATCAAAACACAACAAACTATACAGCCCATATCAAAAACCTAGCAAAAATTATCACAGAAACAATTCCCGATTGACATTAAATAGATCCCTCCAACTTCTTTCTTGCTTCAAGTTAAACCACGTCTAAGTTGAAACCCATAGTTTTTCTTCAAATGCTTCCAGACGATTTTTGGCTGACAGGCGATCGCTAACCAAAAGATGCTTGATTGAGACTCAAGCTCCTGGTTCAAATATGGACGAGGTTTAACTGAATTTTAGTTTAAATCCTCTGCTCGAAAAACTCCAGTTCCCAAGAGGAACAGGGTTTAACTATCACGATAATTAAGATGATGCTTAAGACTGTAATGATACTCCTACAGAATGACACCTCACTAGAGATGAATCTGAAAAGCGCTATTATGCTCTGCCAAAACAAAAAAAGCTGAACTTATTGAAGGGATTATTTATATGCCCTCACCATTAAAATTTTCCGCCCACGGGGAACTTCATTTTCAGATTAATACTTGGTTAGGAGTTTATGCTGCTGCTACTCCTGGAGTTAGAAGGGCTGATAATGCCACTATCGGTTTAGATTGGAATAACGAACCTCAACCAGATGCAATTTTGTTAATCTAACCTAGTTTAGGAGGACAAACAAAAATTAGTGAGGATGATTATATAGAGGAATCCCCAGAATTAATTTTCGAAGTTGCTGCTAGTAGTGCTGCTTATGATTTGTATGATAAATTAAAAGCTGATCAACACAATGGAGTCAAAGAATATTTAGTTTGACGAATTTATGAGCAATAATTTAGTTGGTTTCCCTTGTCTAAAGGTGAGTATATTTCTGTTTCAGTAGATGAAAACGGAGTTATAAAAAGTGAAGTTTTTCCTGGATTATGGTTGGCAGTTAAATCTTTGATAGAGGGAAATTTAGCTGAAGTTTTAAATGTACTTCAGCAGGGATTAGCTAGTTCCGAGTATCAAAAATTTGTCAGCAAACTTAATTGTTAATTAGCTATTTATGAGTAGGATACTAAAGCGATCGCTTCTAGAAGCATAGTAGATTTTTACCTGTTAAATAGAATTAATTTTTTCCAATATAAGTTTTTTTATTTCTATTATTATAGATATGTAGCCTTA
>JAJEAQ010000032.1 GCA_022822685.1 Trichodesmium sp. jk18x7bins.61 | reverse complement strand
CTATTTCAATTGGAGCAGGATTCATAGTCGCCAGGAAAATACTGGGGCACAAAAGGCTGGGTAGGCGACCGCTTCTCTTCCTAGGAAGGACTTACTCACTTATCCCACACTTTGCTGATGCACTACCAGGTTTTTGATCACTAATTATCCGGACATGATATAAGTACTATTAGTAGAGCTCTGTCAAAACCGCAATCGATCATATTTCGGTTAAAGAACCCCCCGTTCTCGCAATCGCGCCACATCGGGAGCATGTCAAGTTCATTTTTTCTTGGCTTCCCGTAGGGAAGCCAAGAAAGCCAGTTAAAAAATAAAAACTAAAAATTTTAGCACTATTCTTCAATCGTCACAGAAATAATCTTATCACCCTTACGAATAGCATTGACAACATCCAGAGCTTCAGTTTTTCCAAAAATTGTATGAACGCCATCTAGATGAGGTTGAGGAGAGTGACAAATAAAAAACTGACTACCACCTGTATCTTTTCCAGCATGAGCCATTGATAAAGTTCCAGCTAAATGTTTATTCTGATTAATTTCACATTTAATTTGATAACCAGGGCCACCAGTACCATTACCTATTGGACAGCCTCCTTGAATCATAAAATTATCGATAACACGATGAAAAGTTAACCCATCATAAAAACCTTTTTTGCTTAAGTCTACAAAATTTTTCACAGTATTAGGGGCATCACTATCAAACAACTCTAAATTAATTGTTCCCTTGTCAGTTTCCATGATAGCTTTCGTCATGCTTTGACTCTCTCCTAGAAATTAACTTATGGCATTATATCAAATTTGGTTAAATAATTTTAGTTAAATTTTGACATACCCACACTGCCTTCTACCTTCTTCAACCTGCATTGGGAGGCATTTCCTGATTTGTCAATCGCTGAATTATAATTTGTATGCTTAAAGCAATTAAACCTAAAGTAACTAAAGCACATATACAGGCTGCAAAAGTAGTAACGCCTATAACTAGAGCCCTAACTGTAGTGGAAATATTGACTACTAAGAAATTATCTGAAGTAATAGGTTTTCTAGCAAATGTATCAGCAATTGATTTCATTAAGAAATATGAACCTGTAGCTAATCCAGCAGAAATTACAGCACTAGCTAAACATTGTAGAGGATTTACATTTGAAATAGAACTGTTATTAGATTTAGGAGTTAAATTAGTCATAGATTTTAATATTTTAAGCTGGTTGTGACTTTTGGAACCCTCTCCTCACTAAAGCGAAAGGAGTTGCTTTGAAGCATTAAACTCTCATGTACAATTTTGAAGACGAGTCGGGGAGAGTAATTTCCCTGGCTTAGTTTAATAATATTGTCTCATTCTAGTTTGCAACTGTAATGCCATTGGAGTTAAGTTCTGCTATCCAAAACTCTAAATTAGGGTTAGCCATTTCCCCTTTTACTGCTGCCTCAACTTCCTCTGCTTGGGCTTGAGATTCTGTCAAAGCAAATATGGTAGGTCCAGATCCTGACATCATAGTTCCTAAGACACTTTGAGAGGCAAAAGCTTCTCTTAATTTTAATAATTGAGGATATTCTGGTAAAACTATTTTTTCTAAGTCGTTATGTAATAGTTTGCCAATTTCGATGTTGTCTCGGTGAGCGATCGCTGAAACCATTGGTCCAGAATTTACTCTTTGCCTACTATTTTCCTGACTTTCACTATCAGATATATATGTATGAGCCAACTTTTGGCGATAAGTTCGATAAGCCCAAGGTGTAGAAATAGAAATATCTTTGTATTTCGCCAAAACCACATAAAGATGATTTAAATTTGGCAAAGGGGAAAGAATTTCACCACGCCCAGTTGCCAATGCAGTGCCCCCACTGACGCAGAAAGGAACATCTGATCCCAACTTTGCTCCCAGTTGTTGCAACTCGCCCTGAGTTAGCCCTAGTTCCCACATCAAATCTAAGCCTACTAATACTGCTGCTGCATTTGCTGAACCTCCAGCTAACCCTGCAGCTACAGGGATATTTTTGTGAATGGTAATTTCAATACCTCCGTATCGAGCCAAGGCATCTGGAAATTCTTGACTGAGAAGGTAAGCAGCTCGGTAAGCAATATTGCCTAGATCAGGAGGCACAAGAGGATGTTCACATCGAATTATTATAGTTTCAATTCTTATGGCACGAATGTCTATTTGATCTGCAAGACTAATACTTTGCAGAATCATTGCTAATTCATGATAATTGTCTGGGCGATCGCCGATTATTTCCAGATACAGATTGATTTTGGCAGGAGCGATTAATGAATAGGAGCGCATTTTAGCTAGTTTAGTATTAAGATATTTGTCTGCTCTAAATTATATGATTATAGTTAGTTAGAGCAATACCTGGAATTGTTAAATTCTAGTAACTAAGTCTGGCATAAAGGACCTAAGCCATACCGTTTCATGGGTATTAAAAGTCAAAATTAAAACGTCAAAAGTCATACATAGCCCCAAAAACCGCGTCTATGACAGAAAAGAGCTGACAAGGTGCGGACGCCAGTGACAATAATTTGAGGCGATTGCTTCACCATATTTAATATGTGTTAATATGTGAAAATATTTGTGGTATGATTTAATTTAAAAGGGAAGCAAAAAAGCTTCTAACCGATAGCAAAAATAAATCAACAAGTCTGTAAGTGCCAAACTAAATAGTAAATTAACAATTCTAAAACTATGCAAATTCAAGGACTAGCAGCAAAAAAATCTGGAGCAAAACTCGAACCATACAATTTTTCAGTCTCACAACCACAAGACTACGAATGTATTATTCAAGTTTTGGCTTGTGGCATTTGTCACTCTGACATACATATTATTGATAATGATTGGGGATTATCAACATATCCTGTTGTAGCTGGCCATGAAGTGGCTGGGGAGATTGTAGAAGTCGGGAGTCAAGTTAAACATCTGCAAAAAGGCGATCGCGTAGGTGTTGGTTGGCAGCGATCATCTTGTTTGCAATGTCGCGATTGTCTGCGTGGCAATGAAAATCTCTGCAATCAAAATCAGGCATTAATTCTTAATGGGGCTGGTGGGTTTGCAGATTATTTGGCTGTAGACTCCCGGTTTGCATTTCCTCTGCCACCGGAAATTGATACCAAGATTGCTGGACCTCTATTATGTGGTGGTATTACTGTTTACTCTGGTTTGCGCTCTGCTGGCATGAGTTCTGGACAAGAAATCGGTATTATAGGTGTTGGTGGTTTAGGGCACATGGCTGTACAGTTTGCAAGCAAATTGGGGAACCGAGTCACTGTGTTTACAACTTCCGAGGATAAGGCTGAGCTTGCTAGTCAGTTGGGAGCTGATGAAACAGTGATACTAAAGAAGGGGGAAGATCCTACAGCACCATCACGTGAGTTAGATATTTTGTTAAGTACAGTACCTACATCTTTGAATTGGGCTGCTTATATTGAATTTTTAGCTTCTGATGGCACTTTAGCATTTGTAGGTGTGCCTGATGCACCCTTGACTTTACCTCTGTTTCCATTATTGCTCAAGCGACGACGGGTAATGGGTTCTCCTATTGGGGGTCGGGCAATTATGATGGAGATGCTATCTGTAGCAGCACAACATAAAATTGAACCTATAGTGGAAGTGTTCCCTTTTGAGCAAGCAAACGAAGCAATACAAAAAGTTAGGGATAATAAAATACGTTATCGAGCAGTTTTAACTGTGAGCTGAAGGAGGCATAAGAGGGCAATATGTTGTCAGGAATCCCTAGCTAAAAAAATCTTTGTTTGTAGTTGCCCTGTCTTCGCTAGAAATATATTTCTAGCGAAGACAGGGCAACTACGAGC
>JAJEAQ010000555.1 GCA_022822685.1 Trichodesmium sp. jk18x7bins.61 | reverse complement strand
GGCATTATGCATGAGAAATGTGAGAGAGAACTCTCCCGAGACTATAATGAGGGCACTTCTAATTCAGAAGATAGGTATGCTGTCCACACAGGGTATAAATATCACCTCAGCTCATACCGCAATCAAACCCCGCCCGTAAGGGCGGGGTTTATCGGTCGAAGAATCCCGCGTTGTCGCGTCAGTGCCACGTCAGGAGTATGTCAATCTATTCCAGATGTTTTCCAGAGGAAACAATATTTGTCCATTATTAGGAACTAAGCATGAATCAAGTTCTTTTTCATTTAGCCTTTCCCGTTAATAATATTGCTCAGACAAAAGAGTTCTATGCTGATGGTTTAGGTTGTGAAGTTGGGCGAGAATCTCCCAATTCAATCATTCTAAACCTTTACGGTAATCAAATTGTTGCTCATGTTACTCAGGAAGCTTTAAGCTCACAAAAAGGTATTTACCCGAGACATTTTGGTTTGATTTTTGCTTCCGAAAGTGATTGGGAGACTTTACTCGAACGAGCCGAAAAAAATCACTTGCGATTCTATCAACAATCTAAGCGTCGGTTTCCAGAAAAACTTTTAGAACATCGCACTTTTTTCTTGGAAGATCCATTTCATAACTTGCTAGAGTTCAAATACTATTGTCATACAGAAGCAATTTTTGGCTGTAATAACTATCAAGAAGTTGGTGAGGCTGTAGAAGTTTAATCATCAATCCAGAAGGCTTTTGCCTTTTGGTGAGCTTCAGGCTCTATAGGGAAGAGGTAAAAGAGGAGGTATTAATCTATTTATTGTCTCTTTCTTCCCTATTTGTGAAAATCAAAGAGTAATTTGTTCAAAATGAGTGCAAAAATAGTCATTACTCAATCCAATGAACTGGATATAACTACAGTTCCAGATCATACCCAATTACCAGAATCCGATGGTACATTTGTGAAAAATTTTCAGGAACATCACCAAAGTCTTTTATTAACTGACTCCATCAAACCAATCCTAGAAGAAATTCATCCCGACGGACAATATGCTATTGGTCAAGACTGTGGGATTTATTGGCGACTCACGACTCCTCCTCTGCGAGGTGCAGAAGCTCCCGACTGGTATTACGTTCCCCATGTACCACCTCTGTTGAATGGACAAGTACGACGTTCTTATGTACTGTGGCAAGAATATATTGCTCCCCTGATTGTCTTAGAATTTGTTTCTGGAGATGGTGCCGAAGAAAGAGACAAAACTCCACCAGCTAGAACCGATTTTCCCGAAGAGAGAAAAGTCGGTAAATTTTGGGTATATGAACAAGGAATTAGAGTGCCTTTTTACGGCATTTATGAAGTGAAAAAAGCTGCTGTGGAATTATATAGTTTGGAATCGAATTCTTATCAACTGGTAGAGGCGAATGATAGAGGTAATTTTCCAATTCCCCAACTCAATATTGAGTTAGGAATTTGGCATGGATGCTACAACAATATGTAATTACCTTGGTTACTTTGGTGGGATGCTCAAGGTAATTTATTGTTAACTGGTGAAGAACGTGTTCAACAAGAAAGCCAACGAGCTGAACAAGAAAGTCAACGGGCTGAACAAGAATACCAACGGGCTGAAAGGTTAGCAGAAAAATTACGTCAAATGGGAGTTAATCCAGACGAATAATTAACGAGGCCAGAAGGAAGAAAGACTATGAATTTAGGGATTCTCGGTGGGAAATCCCTTTCCAAAGAAGAGGTGACTAAGGAAAGACTCGTCTCCTTCTTCTTCAGAGTTAGGAATGAAAAATTTACTAGAATCAGCGATCGCCCACACTAATTAGCTCCAGGGAATGAAGGAAATTTACAAATTGATTTGAGCGATCGCCTATCTCCTCATCAAAATCAATGAAGATTTTTGGTGTGATGCCTCCTGGTGGAAACTTTTCCCGGATTATGAAGTCCTTGGCAAAAACTGAGATTCATGAAGATTTTAAAACAGTTTATGCAAACCGTTCTACAAAACTTTTGGAAGTTGTTAAAGAGTTCAAGAATAAAAAAACTAAATAATTTAATGCTTTGAAAAAGTTAGAGGCCAAATTTGAAAATGAGATAGATATGGATGAAGTGTTTCAAAAATGGGAGGAAGAGGCTTTTGCATAAGTAATATCACGTCCGGATGATTAGTGATGATTAAACACTCCTAGTTTTCGGCCACCAGTGAAAACAGGTTACCCCCTGAACAAATTCCTGCTGCTCCATAATTTTCTGACACCGATAGACCAGCAGATGTTCTAATTCATCTAAGTTTTCTAGTGAATGGTTGGCGATAATGCGACCCATCGCGCGACCCGATCGCTTCATTAGTCAAAGGCCACAAACCTTCCGCCGGTTGTAGCTCTGGAGAGTGACTAGGTAGAAAAAACAGGTCAATACCTTCGGGTAATACCAGCTTGTCGCTAGTATGCCATCCTGCTAGGTCTAGCACTAGTAGTATCCGCTTACTTTGATTCTGGTCAAATTCTCGTGCCTAGTCTGCTAAAACTCGACTGAATAGCTCTGTGTTGACTTGAGGTAGAATCGAGAAATAACTTTCTCCTGATTCTGGGTGGACGAAACCATAAAGCCATAGCCATTGATATTGAGTCTTGACAGAAGCAATTGGTTGCTCTGGGAGCTGTGTCCAAACTCGGCGAGTTTTGGGTTGAAGCCCTAATCTTTGTTCATCTTGACACCACACTTTTATATCTGCTTGTGGATACTTACTTTGAAGTTTTGCTAACTCTGGCTTGAGTTTTTTTCCACAGAATCTGTTCTGAAAAGTCACTCTCACTATGGCTAGGCCGTGGTGTTTTTAGGCGACAACCCATTTGTTGCAAATATTCCCATCCTCTCTGACGAAAGACTTGACGTCCCATCTTCTGACTTAACCAATCTGCTACTTTTCTACTGTGCCATAGTCCTCCACCTGGTGCTGGTTGTTGCAATAGCTGCCACAACTGAGCTTGGTCTATATCCTCCAGTAATGATTTGCGCCCAATATTTTTTTCTTTGGTCTCCTAATGCCTCTACTCCAAGAGTGTTGTACCGACGTACCAATCGATATATCCAATTTCGACTGTAGCCTGTTATTGCACTCTAAGCAAGTATGGCCACTGGCCAGTAACCAGATGACTTGATCATGAATTTTCTGAGTTGCTTCACGAGCATAACGATATCTTTGCTCTAACTGTTCTACTGTTAAGTGGTTTTGAATCGCGACTAACTTCGGCATTACTCCCTCCAATGAAGATGGCGATCGCCAGTTAAGTTTTATTATACCTAATCATCTGGACATGATCTAACCATTGTTTCATACCACTACATTTTGGGTTTATAACACATTTTGAATGGGGATTTGATGAGCCAATCCCTTTTTTTTATACTTAATTTCTACACACACCGTAATAAATTATACCAAATCAGGTTATTATGGGGTAACTATCCCATTCTTAAATCCCTTGCACAGCAAAGACTTCGACTTTTTTTGAATACCCTCTTATTAAAGTGGATTTGGTATTATAACATTTATCAGAATAATGCTATACTCGAAAAGCAGGAAAAATAGCTATGAAAATCACAACAGTTACTAAATACTCAGCATTGACTCCAGTCAATAATATCTACTGTCTAATTGCCAAAATTAGTAATATTATTTTTGAGTTGAGTTCCTTTGACTTCAGGCTTTGTTCATTCGTCTAATAAATATATTAACTTATACAATTAGACACTATAAATAAAAAATTCCAGCATCACAAAGTTTTGATTAATTGGTATTAGGAATTATTGGCAAAGGAAAAAAAATCAGTTTTCTATTTATCAATTTATATATAATAATTAATTTGTCTATAAAACAGTTGTAAATCCAGGCATCAAAACATTGAAAAAATGATTAATACAACTTTTAAAGAACTGCCAATTCCGCCTCAGTTCAATTCTGCAAAAGTAGAAGATATTTGGAGAGTACCCTATCAATATATAGTTACCGAAGCTAGACAATGGGTTCAACAACATAATATCCAAGATGCTGCTGAAGATGAAACTCGCATTTGTCTCTTATTAATAGATGTACAAAATGCATTTTGTCATCCCGATTTTGAACTTTTTGTAGGTGGCAGCTCTTCCAGAGCTGCTATAGAAGATAATGTACGTTTGTGTGAATTTATTTACTGGAATTTAGGCAACATTAATGTGATTGTTTCTACCATGGATACTCACACTGTTATGCAGATTTTTCATCCTGTTTTTTGGATTAATAACGCTGGAGAACATCCGATTCCTGCTGTGACTAATATTTCTCTAGAAGATGTTGAAAAAGGGATTTGGAAAGTCAATCCAAAAGTTGCCTATAGTTTGACTGCTAATGACTATTCAAAACTTGCTAACTATGCCTTGCATTACATTAGACAATTGAATAAATTTGGTAAATTTCCTTTGATTATTTGGCCTGATCATTCCATGTTAGGAGGAATTGGTCATGCTTTAGTTTCTGCTGTGGAAGAGGCGTTATTTTTCCATTGCATTGCTCGTAATAGTCAAACAAGATATGAAATTAAAGGTCAAAATCCTTTGACCGAAAATTATTCGATTCTGAGTCCGGAAGTATTAACTGATGAAAAAGGTAATTGTGTTGCTCAAAAAAATACAAGCTTAATTAAATATCTACTAGAGTTTGATGCAGTTATAATTGCAGGTCAAGCAAAAAGCCATTGTGTTGCTTGGACTATTGCTGATTTACTGACAGAAATCGAAGCTAGAGACAAGGGTTTAGCAGATAAAATTTATCTTTTGGAAGATTGTACTTCTCCAGTGGTTGTATCAGGTGCAGTAGATTATACTGAACAGGCTAATATTGCTTTTCAGAAATTTTCTGATGCTGGAATGCACTTGGTAAAATCAATTGCTCCTATTGATAATTGGTTTTGATTTAGGAGCTGCTTTTAATTCTTCAATAACTACTTTCAAAACTCTTTCATCTGAGACCATCCAAGGATGAAATAAGACATTAATTTTTATTACTTTGCCTGCTGATATTTCAGAACTTCTAGCAGGAATAATCATGGCATCATAAGGAGTCCAAATAGAGGTAAAATTTATTTGTTCTAATAAACTCATATCCCGGTTTAGATCCTCTATAAAACTACTTTTAGGACGCATTTGAATCGGGCCTGGTAAGTTTAGACCATAGGCTGTTAATGTGCCGTTGTGAGGAGAAGAAATAGTGATTAAACGTTCTACTCTATTGATACCCCCTAATCTTTGAATGTAGTAACGACTGACTATTCCTCCCATGCTAAAACCTAGCAGATCAAAGGATTGCTGAGGTGAAAATGTCTTCGCTACATAATCATCTACTTGTTCTGCTAGTTTATCTAACCCTACACGACCATAATTAGGAACTAAGTTCAAAGAATAAACATCCCAACCTAAATTTTTTAAGTATCGGGACGTTCTGTCAAAAATGCTGATGGTGTCAAAAATTCCATGAATTAGTAATACTGGATTAGATTTCTTTAAACTATCCATATTTTTCTATTCTTTTAGTAGAGCATGCTTATTCTCAAATTTTAGGGAGGAGCGATCGCCTTTCTTTGATTGAGTAGGACAATCTTTTTTTTGGTATCAACTTTTTCAGTCATTTCTCCCCAGGATTATTAACGCATACGTAAAGCTTTATGATAAACTCTATACAAAGGTTAATAAAAATTAAACTTTAACAGTAAAGCATAAAGCTGTAAGCAATTGTACAAAAAATTATTCAGGAGATAAAAATAATGTTAGCTTTTATCGGCGGATTGTTTGCCGGGATATTTGGTATCCAGGGAAGTTTGAGGCGAAAAAAATCTGATTATATATTAGAGTTTGACGAGCCTCAGGGCACTACTAATCTCAAGCAAGAATCAACTCCAGCTACTGTAACAGCAAAAGAATCTACAAATACAGAAGCTAAACCTGCTATTTATGAAACTCCAAAGGCCGCTCAAGCTAAAATTTATGCTGCTAAAAAAACTAAAAAAGTTGAATCACAAGAACCTACTGTATTACCAAAACCTTCTTTAACTAATGGTAAAGTTTCCCAGAAACCAGAAGAATTAGTATTATTTGCTCCTAACTTTTTAATGCCAAAACCTACAACAAAACGTCGTCGCCCTGGCCTTAGTATGACAATGTTCCGTAGCATGGCTAAGGATATGAATCTGCCAAGATAGTAGTATAACTGTTGCATACTACATGTTCAAGTGCGGAATGTAGGATACAAACAAACAACTATTCAAGCCTTGCACACCCAGAAGG
>JAJEAQ010000236.1 GCA_022822685.1 Trichodesmium sp. jk18x7bins.61 | reverse complement strand
GATTTGTCCGTGCTTTCAGAATTGGCATGACGGGTAGAGCCACTTCGCCACATCAAATGCTGCACGACATGAAACGTGGGAGCAATGGGGAGCATGCTCCCATCGCTCCCACTTAGCAAGTAAATACAGAGAGAGCATAATTTCAAGACGCTATATATAGCGTCTTTACGTAAGTCCTGTTTAATCTACATTCAGCGATCGCTCGCTCTAAAATAACTGATATGCTAAATAATCTATCTTTGAATAGATAATGATGAACTCCTGCTTTTAAGCATTCAAAAACTTCTTTTTCTTGTAGATAATCTGTAATTAAAATTATGGGAATTTATTGTCCTGATTGTTTTATTAATTTCAGCGCCTGAAAGACATTAAAATCTGCTAAATCATAATCTGATAATATTGCATCATATATATTATTTTTGATAATTTTTCGGTAATTTACCTCACTATCTGCCACATGATAAGTGAATTTTATACCACTATATTTTAAAGTACTTACTATTGGAGCTACATCCTCCTTAATATGTTCAAGAATTAGCAAATTTAGTTCTTTGCTGGATTATAGTATAGTTTTATACTTCGCTGGTTTTAGCTCTACCATATAAAAGCAACTTAACAAAATTAGTTGAGTTTATTCTCGCCATTATAATCCATGTTTTGTAAAGGATGTAGCATGGAACATTGGAAGCATTGTTAAACCAGTATTTTTGAGGAGAGGAGCCTGCGGACTTAGATACAAGAAATTTTGATTATTGACATCAGCAAGATCACTTTTTTGACAAATAGTAAAGACTTGACAAGTTCTTAATTACTGTTGTCAGTCCAATAGTTTAGTAATATTTGTATCAAGTTTGACTAAATGAGTAGTTATCATAATCTGATTCTACCTCTGGCATTTCAGCTATGATTTGGATTAGGGTTGTCAGACTATGGTGATAAATTAGTGGTACACTATTCAAATATATAGCAATAAAAAGCAAGTCAATAGTTAGGCACTTAAGTTATGAAGATCCTCTTAGGATACTGTGGGATATTGACTCTGATTTTTTCCCTAGGCTTGACTAGAGGGTGGCGAGTATTTTGGGTGAACGATCGCAAACTACTTTTATGGTTCGCTTTTACAGATGTACTCATTGAAGAAGACAGAATAAGCAGAGTGCAGAAGGGAAAAGAGTATGAGGATACCCACATAAGTGGAATCGGGAATGCCTTACCAGGTAATTAACATTTTTCTCGACTTCCTACTGCTGACTCCCGAAAACCAAGAGATGGAATAGGTTTCCCTACCCTAACTAATTAATTCGGATTCCTTCTTCAAATTCCTTCTTCCTGATTTTAAAGTCGAGTAAGGTTTCGGCGACAGGCTCAAACGCTTTTTCTCCCATCCTTGACTCGACAGAGATTTCCGTCTTTGTTACCTCCTCACTACTCAAGATTTCCTTAAGACTCTTTCGGGTTTACCCTGTTGTATTGTCTGAAGCTTTTGAAATGTTTTAGGTGGGAGGCTCCATGAAAAGATGGTTGCCTATCCAGGCGGAAGGGATTTGTTTTCGCATATTGATGAATACACAGCATCAATATCACATCCTTACCTTTTGGTTACAGCCTATCAGGGATAATTTGGCTGTTCTCTATATGACGCAGTTTTAGCTAAAGCTACATGAATAATCGGCAACGCGCGACTATGTTCACCTTTCCATCTCTTTCCCTCTTGCTCCATTCCTCTTAATCCCTAGTGGGTGAGCCTACTTCCGGGATTTGCATTCGGACTGTTTCATTACTTACTTGAGCCTGTCGCGCGACCTGAACAAGAGTAATCGGACTCATAGAGTCTTTTCCGTGTAGGCTCGGGGTGAAAATCCCTAGGGGACTCGGTGTCCCATTTCAGACGACCCGTTCAGGTCGCGCTAAATTGTATAACCCTACGTTGAGGCAAAAAAATGAATTTCAAGAAAATCATAGGGATAATTATGATTAGCAATTTCCTAAATCTAAATTCCATTAAGATTGGGAATTTGATTGTTAGTATCGCCACCCTAATTCCACTCATAGCGCCTGAAATTACTCTGGCTTTAACAGAGTCAGAAATTAACAAAATAGCCGGAGAAATTACAGTTAGAATTGATGGACCAAACAGAGGCGGTTCGGGGGCGATAGTTGAAAAGCAGGGGGATACATATTATGTACTCACCAACTGGCACGTTGTCAATAAAGTAGGAGATTATCAAATACGTACACCAGATGGAGAACTTTATCCAGTTCATTATACTCTGATCAAACAAGTCTCAAATGTAGATTTAGCGCTCATCCCATTTACCAGTTCTCAAAACTATCCCATTGCTGAAACTGGAGATCCAACTCAGTTAGTTCAGGGTACAAGGGTATTTGTGGGGGGATGGCCTCGTTCTGGTAGTAACCTCCAGCAACGAATTTTTCTGAGTACATTAGGAACAGTAACAGGTCGTCAACAGCCTATCAGTGGCTATAGTTTGCTGTATACTAATTTAGTCAGAGCCGGTATGAGTGGGGGGCCTGTGCTAGATACAGAAGGTCGCTTAGTTGCTATTAACGGTATTGTCAAGTTACAAGAAAACTCTGATGTTATTGTCTCTGGAGGAATTGAGATTGATACTTTTTGGAACTGGCGACAACAGGTTTCATTGCCTACTGTTTCTCCACAAACTCAAACTACTCAACCATCACCAACTCCAACAGAAACAACAAACCCTTTGACTACGAATATTTCTACAAATGAAAATGCAACTGAAACTGCTGTAGATTTTACTTTCGCCAAAGCAATTACCGATGAAATCAGTGGAGTAGTTAATTCTGTAGTTGCTTTGAATTCTCATATTGTTAGTGGTAGTAGTAACGGTATAATTTCAGTCTGGGATATTAATAATGGGGAAGTTATAGCTACCTGGAAAGGTCATACAGAATCAGTAAATTCAGTCGCAGTGAGTTCCGATGAACGGTTAGTTATTAGTGGTAGTGATGACAAAACTATCAAAATATGGAAACTACCCAAAAATAAAAATATTAGTGATATTAGTTTGGTGCGAACTCTCACAGGGCATACTAATGTGGTAGATGCAGTAGCGATCGCTCCTAACAATCAAATTTTGGCTAGTGGTAGTTGGGATCAAACTATTAAAATTTGGAACTTGGATAGTGGAGAACTAATACAAGCTTTGGAGGGACATTCTGAAATAGTTAATGCGATCGCCATTAGTCCGGATGGACAATTTCTGGCTAGTGGTAGCAAGGATAATACAATTAAACTGTGGAATCTACAAACAGGTCAGCTAGTCCGCAATATCAAGACTAACTCTCTATCAATTTTATCTGTAGTTTTCAGTCCTGATAGTCAGATATTAGCTAGTAGTAATAGTGATGGTACGATTAACATTTGGAATTGGCAGACAGGGGAATTAATCCATAGTTTAAAAGAACATTTAGATGGTGTTTGGTCAATTGTAATTACTCCTAACGCCAAAACTTTAATTAGTAGCAGTTGGGATCAAACTATCAAGTTTTGGGAGTTGAGTACAGGTGAATTAAAAGGAAGTTTAAGCGGACATACCAGTTATATTAGTGCAATAGGAATTAGTCCTGATGGTCAAACAATAGTTAGTGGTGGTTGGGACCGGAAGATTAATATTTGGAAAGTTCCTTAATTTCTGTCAAAAAACAACCGATGAACTTAGGGGAGATAATGGGTGACACAATCAAATTAGAAAAATTAGACTATAATATTTGATTAACAAGCATTTAACTAGGATGGGGAGTGATTTACTGAGGGCAGGTATTTCTAAAAGTCAAATTATTTTAGGGTTTCATCCGCTATACGTGCGACATTTTACGGAATTTTAAGTCAATTAATTTAAGTTTATTATTGATGTAAATGTGAAGAAAAATGACTCAAATTATTTTAGAGAAATTCAAACCATATCTGGTAGATAAATTAAAAAGTTTGGCTGTCCAAAATCATCGTAGTTTGGAGGAGGAAGTTATGGCGATTTTAGAGCAAGCTTTAGAAATTGATGTAGAAATTAATTTTGGTAATAAAAAAGAATCTAATCCGGCAAAAAAAAGCAATGGTCGCCTGGTTTTTTTGAAAGAACTTGTGGTATTTGGGATGGCGGTCCACTAATACGAGAACCTCAACCAGAATATCAGGAAAGAGAGCCTTTGTTATGAGTTGCGCGACCAGTTCAGGTCGCCTGTCGCCGACATGAATGCTCCCCATTCCGTAAGGAAAGCTCCGACTCTTGGAGGCAACTGGTCATCTGAACTGGGACATAAGTCCTCTAGGGATTTTCACCCCTAGCCTTCACGGAAAAGACTCTATGAGTCCGACTACTCCTGTTCATGTCGGCGACAGGCTCAAAGGAAAGCAGACTTCTTCTCTCACTCATACGAAGGATATTCAGACAAAGAAACTTTAACTGAGATGTAAGTTAGATATCAGAAATGACAAAGGTCGTCAAAGGACAATGGAATGGAGTAATCCAGGAAATTGTTAAGAATCTGAGTCAAAGAATCTTTCGTGCCTGAGAAGGCTTGAAGTGAGGCTGGAGCAGTATGATGGGAAACTGTCACGTACGGTTCAAAGGGGAGGGGAAAGAAGTGATTCTCGTTTTAGCTAAAGCTACATGAAAGCTCCGACTGGGGGAGGCCACCTGACCCGCCATTCATTAGATACAAACGTTTGTATTCAATACTTAAATTATAGTATTAATCAGATTATTAATCGACTTAATGCTTTGTCTCATGATGACATTTTTATCTGTGATATTGTCAAATATGATCTTGATTATGGCGCATATAGAAGTGGAAAAGTAGAAACAAACTTAGCAAGTTTAGCTATCTTTTTTAATGAGTTTTACAGTTTACTATTTGATGGTAAAGCAGCGAAAAATTGTGGTTTTATTCAACAATATTTTCATAAAAAAGGAACTCCTCTTGGGGTTTATGATTTGCAGATTGCCTCTATTGCTTTAGCGAATGATTTAGTATTGGTGACACATAATGTGAGTGAGTTTAGCAGAGTTGAGATGTGAAAATATAAAGATTGGGAGGTGGAATAAGGATATAAAAAACAGTTGATAGAGATGGTGGTTTGAGATTGATAATTAATAGGGCAAAAGCTGGAAAAATGTTGAACAAATTGGTAGTGAAGGTAAAGGGAAAACTTTTTTAGTCAAATGGAGGCATCGCAACAGGAATTTTTCTTTCATGGGCGGGCGTCATATTTACGACGTTTCACCCTTGAGAAACAAGCATTATAGTCTATTTTAGATAATTTTGTTGTGTAACTCCCAATCAGATAATTCCTGATTTTTACAGATATTTTTTTGTGGTATAATTTAAATATTTAAGTTATTGTTTTTTAACAAATACTCTATTAAAAACTGTCTACTAACATCTAAAATTTATCCGAATTATACTACCATAGATATGTAGAGAAAACTTGAATATTATGTAATTCAAAATATGAGAATATTTCAGGAGGAAGAATTAATGAAAAAAGCCTCTAGATATTGGATTATCTCTTTTTTACTAGGTTTAATTATCTGGCTAGGACTTGGTAATCCTAGCTATGCTTATAGTCAATCTATTAGTGGTACTGCTCAAACCATCCATGTTTTGAATCGTCTTGGTTTTGGTCCTAGGCCAGGAGATATAGAACGAGTGAAATCTATGGGGATTAATACTTATATTCAATCTCAACTGAGACCAGAAACTATTTCAGAATCTCCCAAACTCACACAAGAAATGACTAAGTTTGCTAGCTTTAGCTTGGCTCCAACAGAGCTTTTTCAGCAATATGCTTTTATACCAGTTAAAAAAGGTGAAAAACTTACATTACAACAACGAAGAAAAATTAACAGAGGTGTCAGACAAGTTTTAGGACAATCAGAAAATGTACGTTTACTTAAAGCTATATTGAGTAACAGACAACTACAAGAAGTAATGGTAGATTTTTGGTTTAATCACTTCAATATTTCTTTCAAAAAAGGTAACTTAGCTCGTCTATGGGTAGGTACTTACGAAAGAGATGCGATTCGACCTTATGCTCTTGGTAATTTTCGGGGTTTATTAGGAGCAACAGCCCAGCATCCAGCTATGTTATTTTACTTAGATAATTGGCTAAATACTGCTCCTGGAAGTAAAGGGTCTCGTGGTAGATTTAAAGGTTTAAATGAAAACTACGCCCGCGAACTAATGGAACTTCATACTCTCGGTGTAGATGGAGGTTATCAGCAAGAAGATATAATCACCTTAGCAAAGATTTTTACTGGCTGGGGAATTCAACGTCGTGGAGGAGATGGTACTGGGTTTAGGTTTGATCAAAATCGCCATGATAATAGTGACAAAATATTTTTAGGAATACCAATTAAAGGTGGTGGAGTAGAGGAAGGAGAAAAAGCACTAGATATTCTGGCCAACCATCCATCTACTGCCCGTTATATTAGCTATAAATTAGCTCAATATTTTGTTGCTGATCGCCCTCCTGAAACTCTCATCAATCGTCTAGCCCAAAAATTTCAAGAAACTAATGGTAACATTCGTTTTGTATTAGAAGCATTGTTCAATAGTCCAGAATTTTGGGATCAGAAATATTACGCTAGTAAATTTAAAAATCCCTATCAATATATTATTTCTGCAGCCAGAGCAGCGGGCACTAATCAACCTAGATTTGGCAGAATTAAAGGAATTTTAAATCAATTAGGTATGCCCCTTTATGGTTGCGAAACTCCTGATGGCTATAAAAATACTCAAGAAGCATGGTTAAATCCTGATGCGATGATTCGGAGAATTAGCTTTGCCAGAGTTATATCCCGTGGTTTGTTAGATCAAGGGAAACCCAAACCGATCAACCCTGTACGACTTAATACAACCTTGGGAAGTAATTTCTCTACCCAAACTCAGGAAGCGATCGCAAATAGTCCTAGAAATTTACAAGCCAGCTTAATTTTAGGTAGTCCAGAAATGATGCAAAAATAAGTCAAATCTGCAAGGTGGGCATCCTGCCTCCTGGCAAATTTATTGTTGCTCCTGATGACTCAATATTTGCCCATCCTACTACTCTATCTACTTAATGGTTAAAGTGTTGACTATATAAGGATCTCGCTTACATAAGGGAGCAAGATGCTCCCACTACCTAAGAATTGAATCTTGACAGACACAGAACTACTACTAACTATTTTTTTTTAAATTGGTATTAATAGATAAAGATAATTTTTAACTTTTTGGAGTCAATATGAAAAGACGGAAATTTTTACAGTTAGCTAACTTACTATCAGCTTCAGGAATTATCTCTGTTGGTTGTCATGGTTGGGTAGCAAAAGGATTAACTCAAACCAATAATCGTCAACGATTAATAGTTGTTTTTCTCAGAGGAGGAGTCGATGGATTAAGTATAGTGATTCCGCACCAAGAAGATATTTATTATGATGCACGACCTAACATAGCAATTCCTGCTCCAGGAGAAGCAGAAGACTCATTAATTTTAAATGAACAATTTGCCTTACATCCTGCCTTAGCAGATATCATGCCTCTTTGGCAAAATCGCAGTTTAGCTTTTGTTCATGCCTGTGGTTTAAACGATGATACTCGGTCTCATTTTGATGCTCAATATTATATGGAGACAGGTATTCCAGGTACTAAAAAAATACCTGATGGATGGATGAATCGCCTGTTAGCAAATCTGCCAAAAGACCAGCCAACTCAAGCAGTCAACCTAGGAGATACACCACCACGGATTCTCATGGGTGAAATGGCAGTTGCTAGTCTACCCACAGGCAGAAAGTCAACTAATAATTTACCAATAGATCGCCCTCAAATTTACGAAGCATTCGATCGCCTTTATAGTGGTAGTGATGAACTGGGTAGAGCTTACCAAGAAGGTCGTCAGGCAAGAGATTTACTACTAGATGACCTAGAGAAAGAAATGGAGGAAGCTTCTGGAGGCGCACCACCACCAAAAGGTTTCGCTGCTGATGCCAAAAATTTAGCTCAAATCATGGTTGGCGATTCTCGCACTCAGTTAGGATTTCTGGCTCTCGGTGGTTGGGATACTCACGTCAACCAAGGAAGTAGTCAAGGTACGTTAGCCAGAAGATTAAAACCTCTTGGAGAAGGCTTGGTTACTCTAGTTCAGGAATTAGGTCCGCTTTACTCAAATACAGTAATTTTAGTCATGTCAGAGTTTGGTCGCACTGTCAAAGAGAATGGTAATAGTGGCACAGATCACGGTCATGGTAATGTAATGTGGGTCTTAGGTGGTGGCGTGCGTGGGGGTCAAGTTTACGGAGAATGGCCTGGTTTAGATGAATCAGAATTGTTTCAAAAACGCGATTTAGCTGTGACAACAGATTTCCGAAATGTAATTTCGAGTGTTTTAGAGCAGCATATTGGCATTAATCAATCGCAAATAGCACAGGTGTTCCCCAGTCATTCCTCTAATCAGCGTTTAGCCTTGCTGTAATATCAAGTCTAGAGAATTAGCCATAATACCGTAGGTTAGGTTAAGCGCCAGCGAAATATCATCTTTGGTAAAACACGCATAATTAGACTCGTAGTTGCGATGCGGCATCCCATATGTATTTGGCGCCGCATCGCAACTACAAACAAAA
>JAJEAQ010000515.1 GCA_022822685.1 Trichodesmium sp. jk18x7bins.61 | reverse complement strand
ACCTCACCAAGGCTGAGAACTGCTATAGTTTTTTATATATTTACTTAGGTTAATTTTGTGTTAGAGTTGCTTGGTTGTGAATACTAAGGCTGGGGAGATGTCAGCTAGGAAGTATTAGCCTCCTGCTTCCGAAGAATTAATTCAGCCTCGCATTTTCCATGTCAATTTGTAGTCTAAAAATTAGTCATCATCAAGTATAAATTTTAAATGGAAAAGAAAGCAGTTGAACTTATCAACTTTTCCAAAATATTCAAAAATAAACATCAAAAAAAAGTCTATTACTGTTAATAACATTAATCTTCAGATAGCAAAATCAGAATTTTTTTCTATACTATGCCCCTCTGGTTGTCGCAAAACTACTACATTAAGAATGATTGCTGGTTTTGAAATCCCCACATCTGGAGAAATTTATATTCAAGGTCAACTTATGGGAAATAATCCACCATTTCATCCCCCAGTCAATACAGTTTTCCAAAATTACGCCCTATTTCCCCATCTCACAGTTGCAGAAAATATTGCCTTTGGGCTAGAAATGGAAAATCTGCCACGCCCCAAAATAAATCGTCGTGTAACTGATACTTTAGCCTTGGTAAAATTAACCGATATGCACAAGCGTTATCCTCGATAATTATCTGGTGGGCAACAACAAAGAGTTGCTTTAGCAAGAGCATTAGTCAAACAACCAGGAGTGTTATTATTTGATGAACCATTAGGTGCTTTAGACTTAAAATTACGAAAAGAAATGCAATTAGAGTTAAAGCAAATGCAGCAAAGGTTAGGTATTACATTTGTGTACGTTACCCATGCATGACCAAGAAGAGGCTTTAACAATGTCTGTCTGAGCCCATAGCAGTTATGCATCAAGGAGAAGTTCTACAAGTGGGAACCCTAGTGGAAATTTATGAACAGCCAAAAACTCATTTTGTTACTGAATTTATTGGGGAAAGTAACTTTTTAATCGGGAGAGTAACTGCACATCAACAGGACAAAATTTTGGTGCTAATAGATGATTTCTTGCCCTGATCAATATTTACAGCTAATCATTTACCAATAGATGCAATTATAACTTTATTTTTCCGTCCATAAAAAATAGAAATTTACCCATCAACTTCTACAGAAGAATCTTGTTGATCAGGTATAATAGAAAATATAGTTTATCTTGGTACAGATACGCGCTACATTGTGGGTTTAACTGACAAAACTAAAATAGTTTCCGCAGACAAAATATGAATTGCTTTCATCTAAATCAATATACTGTTGGTGAGGCTGTTAAAGTTAAAATTCCTACAGAAAATATTAGTATACTTGCAAGTGATTTATCAGAGCAAGCCAGACTAAGGTTAGGAAAAAATTATAGTAGTTCTAATTAAGAACGGGAAAGAAGGTGTTGGCAATAATCATTGATGATGTCATCAAGGGGTGTGCCATTAAGTCTATACTGTAGGTCATTCTACTCTTACCCCCTTGAATTTCCTGGTTACCATTCTTATCTAAATTTACTATAGAGCATATTTTGAGAGGTATAATTTTTATGATTAGAGTATTTACTTAATATCAAATTTTCTACTCAAACCTAAAATAAAATAGGAATTAGACTCACTGATGTCTAATTCCAAGCTACAAATCAAGGATAAAAATTAAACGGCTAATCACAAAGTCAAGTTATTTTATTAACTATCTTTAATATTAAGATACAGATCAAATATTTGACTTCACCCATCAAGGTTATTTTATTCTCCTCCTACTGGATGAACCCTTCCGCGTGAGGGCTTCTTCTGCATGCTGCTCCGAATGATTAACAATTAAAAAATTAGGAGAGAAAGGCAAGAGGCAAGAGGCATGCATGCAAGAGGCAGGCATGGTTATAGACAATTTGGAAAAAGTACTTTTGCCTCATTCGGGAGGAGCTACGCTTGCCTCCCGGGGGAGTCGCTTCGCTTGCATAACCGGATTTGGTATGATTTACACAAAAAATCTATATATAGTAAGTTTTAAGTAGATTACAAAACTATATATAGCGTTTAAAATCAAAAAATGCGCGTTCCCTATCATAGTTATAGCAAACATTGAGCAAATTAGTAGGTAGTAGGGTGGGCAAAGATTATGCTGATTTGCCATGAATATTAATATCTAAATATTTGCCCACCTTAAATCATGGCTAGAGTTAACATTGAGTAATATCAAATCAGTTTAATTAGGTATAAAAAAAATGGCAAAAAAATTGTCCGAGCGACCTAATTGCCAAATCTTTTTAATTTTCTTCCCTACTGAATCCTGACTACTGACTCCTAACTAACTATAGGGATGCTAGCGGATTTGATATAAATTACTAGAAGACTACGATCGCAAAGATTTTTTGTTGGTTGTATTTTCCTGGGGTTAATTAAGTATACATTTGTTATTACTCGCGCTCGTACGCCTTCCGGATGAACCTCACAATGGTTAACAACCAAAAAGTCAATATCAAAACCTTCAAATTAAAGAGTAGCGATCGCTAGTTCAACTTTAACTAATACCGTAGCGAGAACGCAATACCCTATACAAAATTCGAGATAACTCGCGTCGCTTCAAAGGTTGAGCATCTAGAGGCGTATCAGAAAATAATTGATACACATCAAAATCACCACTTTCACCCACAATAAACCCTAACTGCTCTCGCGTACATTGTAAATTTGGTGCGAAATTCCCATTCCCTACTCCTGCCACAATATCTTTTGCTGCCATCGTTTCAATCGCACGATAAGCAAAATGCTCTTTAGGTACATCATAAAAAGTCGGAAACTCAGGATTAAGCAACTCAAAACCCATCACATTCACTACTGCTATAGAAACAACTGCCCGATTCACCGTTGTCTCTGAATTAAAATATAAATTTTTGTGATTCTCCGTCCGCACAATACCCGCCACAGCTAAAACTTGAATCGCTTCAAAATCTGGGTCATCATAGTCAAGATCATTATACCAAAATAGCGGTATTTGATGGCGAGCTAATAAACCCTGAAACTTATAGATGAGTCGTTTATCTGTAGCAATACTCAGAACATCCACACCCTCATTGAGAATAAATGCAGCTAAATGACCACCCGCTTCCCCGATCGCCCACTCAACCGCATGCATCCGATATACAGAATTAGTCAAATGAGTTGTGCCAATACTTTTTGCCGACAAAATCATATTATCTGTATTAATCGGAATCAGCCCTTTCAGAGGAATAGTAAATGGCAAACATTCCATCTCAGCCGTACTATTGAAAATTAGATGATTTGGATTATCAGTGGGGTGAATATCAAATAAAGCATAATTACCAATACCAACACTATCATCAAAACATCGCCCCCGGGCAGCATCTTCATAATACTGTTTAGCGGCATCTTGATACACAATGGTTGTTAATGCTATTCCTCGTCTTGCTTCCCTAATATAGGGTTCTAAAGCGATTCCGTTATCTGTCCAAGTCAAGTCGCCTCTTGGTTTTAATTCCCCTACCTGACTGAAAAACATCCAGTTATTTGTTTTCAAATTTTGCGACTGTAAATAATGGACATAAGCTTGAGTGTATTCCCGTGCTTGCTGAATATGTGTCTGGCGATCGCTACGACTCACCCCAGTTAATACACCCAGTTTATAATCATTGGATTCATAGTTAAGGATAGTCACATCACCATTACTCGTCGGTGGAACATCACCATCTTGGAGGCGTTTAATCCGGCGATAAGTAAAAATCGAGTATTGCTCAAAAAATGCTCGCCCTTTGTAGGTACTGCTAAACTTATCTGTTTGCAACCAAGGCTCCTCCCCATAACCTTCTGGTTTACCAATGGGAACACCTTCTCCAGAGGCAGTTTTTTCCACAGCAGCACAAACAGTGATTGCCTGCTGACATAGAGGATAAGCTTGTAGGGGCAGAAGTGGCTCACCTGTATCATTTTTGGATTCTTGCCCGACTCGCGATTCTATATTTCCCAACTCTAGTAAATCCCCTAAGTCTGTAGCTTCAATTGTAATTTGAGCATTGACTGTGAAGCGTTGATTATTTTGCACATCCTGAAATACAACTCCGTTTACCTGTCGCCTTTGACTGGCAGACTCAGCAAACAACACTTCTACAGGTTCGGCGAAAGGGATGAGGGTTAATTTTCCATTGGTGATAAAATCTTGAATAGTTTCGTTGAGTACTTGTGCCATGACGACGGTTTGTGTGGCGAAGTAAGTCACCCAACATCCACCAGGATTATTAACTTTTTGGCCGTTAACTGTTTGGAGTTCCCGACTGCGTTGGCGGAATTCCGATTGGGTTTTAGAGAAGGCATATTTTTCCCTGTCTACTTTATCTTCATAAATTCCACCAGGGTTATATTGTGCGTCTAGTTGAGGATCATCCGAAGCTGGTAATGCTTGGGCGGTAAATTGTCCTCCTAAGACTTGCTTTGGTTGTACCAAGCAAACGTTAGCTCCTGCTTGAAGTGCCCCTAGGGTGGCTGTATAAGCTGCAGTCGAACCTCCCACTATTAATATGGGGAATGAGAGAATTTGACCATCGGTAGGTCTGGTAAAAAAGCGATCGTCCAATATACCCTGGCTCATGATTATTTTGGGTTTGAGATTTTATCAATACTTTAAGTGTTCATGTCTCAGTTCAACAATCAGTTTAAACAGTTTTCGGTGTGCCAATTTTTCAGTTTTGTTTGTGGCCTAAAAAAATCGGTAGTGCATCAGCAAAGTGTGGGATAAGTAATTAAGTCGTTCCATAACCAAGGAGCAACCGCTAACCCTGCCCTTTGTGTTGCCGTATTGTCCTTTCGACTATGAACCCAAATCAATGCAATAGGCGATGTAGCTACCCCTAGGCTTTGCCAACGCTAACCTTGCTGTTACCTCACTCTGTTGCCAGTGCTTGGCAAATTTATTCTGTCGGCGATGCCCGAGACTGCTCTGCTGGTGTGCTCATTCCATTCATTCGTTCCAATTGCTGTGTCTTGACTTTACTGATCATGTGTTCTACTTCTGGGGGTAAAACTCGTTCATCCCCACCTCAATCATCTGTATGCCATTGTTTACAGTTCGTTTTCCCTT
>JAJEAQ010000700.1 GCA_022822685.1 Trichodesmium sp. jk18x7bins.61 | reverse complement strand
ATGATATTTGGTTAAGCCCTTGTCAGGGGAGAGATAGCTGTTATATTGGGGTAATTAATTATATACCCTACGGGAAATCTGTTGATTGTCAAGCCTATTTTGAAGACTATGAAAAAATTATGACTAAATTCGATGGTCGTCCCCATTGGGCGAAAAGGTTTGGGCCTGATGCTGAGCAACTAGAAAAAATGTATCCCCACTGGAATGACTTTCAAAAAGTACGTTATCAACTTGATCCAGATTATCGATTTAGTAACTCCTATAGCGATCGCGTACTCGGAAAACCTCGAAAATTTGCCTGATCTTTCTCTTAATCAGGCAGGATTTTTGGGCCAGCGTCTCTAATTACTTACAACCTTATTTTTTGATTCAAAATGGGAACAGATATTTTAGTCGTCGGTACAGGAGAATATGTCACAGGCTTTGTTCACGGAGCAGCAGCTAATTCTGACAAAAGTGCTGGTGTTATAGCACTCGTTCTTTTTGATCTCAGAAGTCGTGGGAAAGTGCATCAGATTTCTCTATGTGGGCGGGATGGAAAACGTTTTGCTGGTATTCGTCGTCACTTCAACGAAAAAATTGCTTCACGATACAAGGGAATAGATGTATCTGCGAACACTTTCCCTGATGCTCATGACTATAATCCCCAAGCTTATAAAACTGCCATCGAGAAGATGAAGCCAGGAAGTGGGGTAATTGTAGTGACACCTGATGATACCCACTTTGAAATAGCCATGACTGCTATTCGTCAGGGAATGCACGTTTTAGTGGTCAAACCTTTAGTGAAAACTCTAGAAGAACATCAGAAATTAATCGAGGCAGGAAAGCAAAAGAATGTACTGGTGGCAATAGAGATGCACAAGAGATTTGACCCCATGTACTCTGATGCACGTGACCGCGCTCGCAGCTATGGAGATTTTAGTTATATGAGTAGCTATATGAGTCAGCCGAGAAGTCAACTTAACACTTTCGGTAAATGGGCAGGGCAAGGGTCTGATATTAGCTACTATTTAAACTCTCATCATATAGATTTATTAGAGTGGATGATCGGTGCTCGTGCCAGGCCAATCCAAGTCACTGCTTTAGCTGCTACTGGAGTAGCAAAGACTGAGTTTGGGATTGAGACTGAAGATACCATTACCCTAACGGTGCAGTGGGAAAATATCGAGAGTGGAAATTTAGGCATCGCCATTCATACAGCATCATGGATTGCCCCTAAATCAGACGTTCATTCCCAACAACGTTTTTTCTATATGGGGCATAACGGAGAGTTACAAATTGACCAAGCTCATCGAGGTTATACAACTGCAACAGTATCGGGGGGATATGCTAGTATCAACCCCCTATTTATGAAGTATGAACCCTGTGATGGGAAATTTGCTGGACAGGGAGCCTATGGTTATCAAAGCATTGAAAGATTTACTGATGCAGTAGCTAGCATTAACCAAAGGAAAGCTGAACCCAAAGATTTTGACAATACTCTCGCGACTGCTGCTCGAACTTTACAGACAACAGCTATTCTTGAAGCGGGTTGTCTCAGTTTAAATAGTGGTAGTTTACCAGTTGAAATCAACTATAGTGCCGGACAATCCTTGAGACCAGAAATTATAATTCTTACTGCTCAGGATCTAAATAAAGCAGTTGCACTCACATAAAGCTATTTGACTTCAACAAGATTAAAAACTATGAACAAATGACTTTACTCTCTAGAAGTTTATGAGTTCCAAGACCGCTTAAATATCATCAAAAATAAGTTGATAAATACGGCTTTGAATGCCAATAAAATCAGGATTAGTACTAATAAATGGGAGATAATTTAACTGTTCTATTGATAGGTTGTATTGCAGGTATTTTGGTGGGATTTTCCAAAACAGGAGTACCAGCTGCGGGCATTGTAATAGTTCCCATTATGGCAGCTATTTTTCCCGCCAAAGAATCTATTGGGGTATTACTACCGATGTTGATCAGCGCCGATATACTAGCTGTCTGGTACTATAAACATCATGCCGATCAAACTGAACTTTTGCGTTTGTTGCCTGGTTGTTTAGTAGGTATGTTGATTGGATTTATGCTTCTGAGTCTGGTTAATAGTGAAAAATTGAACTTAGTTTTGGGTGTTTTGACACTAGCTTTATTGCTATTGGAATGGCTTCGCGAACGGCTAGATTTAGATGGTATTGCCCAACAAAGTTTATTACCTTTTATTTTTGGAGGACTGGCTGGTTTTGCTACCACAATTAGTAATGCTGGAGGTCCGATTATCAGTATTTTTTTAGTAATTAGAGGATTCTCAAAGGAATTGTTTATGGGGATTACTGCTTGGTTTTTCTTGATAGTCAATCTAGCCAAGTTACCTCTGTTCTATCAACTGCATCTGATTACCCATGAAGCTTTAATATTTGATTTGTTGATGTTACCTTCTATTGGGATTGGTATATTTGCAGGGGTTAAACTGCTACCTAAAATTCCACAGAATTTATTTAATCAATTTATTTACGTAATATCAGCTATTGCTGCTTTTCAACTGCTGGGGATTTTCCCAGATGGGAAATGAGTCGTTTTCTTCCATCCCACAGGTTGGGGATGGGGTAGCAAAGGTTAGGTTGTTGACCACTAATTATCTATTATTTTGTCTACCTATTTAACTTAATTGCACAATACTTTATTTCCTATTTTTTGTGGAGAAAATCTCTAAGGCTTCTTTGATCAACTCTTTGGAAATCTTGTAACTAGCAGGGTTGTACTCTATGTAGTATATTTGTCCGTTTGAGTCTTTTTCCTCCAATCTCTTGGCGAATTATTGGATGTCAAAGCCATGAGTCGCTTCGGGTAAAATCACATGTCTCAAATTATCTTTGTTAGGACTCATATTCACCAAACGTTGACAATCAGATGCAGGAGCCCTTAAATCTTTACCACCACTGATAATCAGCAGATTGGATACTAATTCAGAGCCGATGAAATCTTGACAGGGAGTATAAAACAAAATAGTCCCTGAAATCTCTTGTTGAATTTGATGATTCCAATTATCCGTTAGAGCTTTTAGAGCAGTGTAACCTCCCAGGGAAAAGCCAATTAAATAAATAGGTTTATTGTCTTTTGCAAAGGTAATAGCTGCCTTTAAATCTTCGAGTTGATCGTTGAGTGCACAATCCCAGCCAACTTCTTTTCTATGCTTGTAGCCACGAGGGTTGAAGGAGTCGATAAGAATAGTGTCATAACCTAAAGTCATAATATAATCACCCCACCGGAGAGTCCATGCATGGTTTTTGTTGACCTGCGCTACCATGTAGTAGGATAGCCGTACCTGATGAAGGTTGATTCTGAGTCTTGTTGAATCGCCAATTCTTACTCATAATTTTATAGTTATGATCCCGTTGCAAATGCTTGCCTGAGTCTTTAGCTCTCATCTGACTATTTTAATCTGTTGCAGTTATATGCAAGTTATGGTAATTAAGTATAAAAATGCTAAAGCAGATAGCACGATGAAATAGTTTTTTTCATAGCTTTTAATTTTTACATCGTAGTTAGTAGATCGTTAATTATATAAGCAGAATTAGGGAAAATGTCTATTGAGATTTCTGTATTTTTATGATTAATTTTCAATTTTATAATTGAACTGAATATTAGGTATTCTGGAGACTCAATATGCTTAAAAGTACAATTGTCGAGCAATACAACAAATATGCAAATTACGAAAGCAAAAGATGGGAAGATTTAGCAAAACAAAACGTCAATAGTTGGGCTGATGTTTGGGAAAAATCAGTAGATAAATACTCTTACCGCTCAATTGTCCAGGAAGTCGGTTCTATATCTCCTTGGAGTTATCAAGATATCGATCGCGCAGCAGACAAAATTGCTGATTGGGCGATTTCCTTCAATCAAAAATATATTGGGGTGCACCAAAACAACAGCGCTATTTTCCTAGCTACTGTCTTGGGATTAGCTAAAGCAGGAGTTGTCGCAGTTTTATTTAATGTTAGAGAATCAGCTCAAAAATTATCAACTTTAGCTAATAATTCAGGAGTCAAAATTACGATAGGTAAACCCATCCCATCAGTAGAAACCTATGAGCCTAATTTGATTCTTGAGAACCCATGGCCTGGTCGCTTTTGTGCCAAACACCGTCATCAAGTTACAATCAACGATCCAGTAGTAATTATTTTCACCAGTGGTACCAGTGGTTGCAGTAAACCAGCACTCTTTAGTCATCGCCGCATGATTGGTGCAGGAATCGCTTGGTCATTGCGAACAGGTATGTCTTCTGAGAGTAAGTGTTACATTACCTTACCTCTCTATCATGGAAATGGATTAGCTGTAGCTTTTTCTAGTTGTGTGGAGGCGGGAGCTTGTGCTATAGTCCGCGATCGCTTTTCGGTTCGAGCTTTTTTGCAGGATGTAAGGAATTATAATTGTGATTCAGTTGTTTATATTGGCGAACTATGGCGCTATTTGAGCAGTAGCCCTCAGCAACCAGACGATGCTGAAAATCCCTTGCGTGTTATTTTTGGCAATGGTTTGACATCTCCCCTCTGGGAAAATATTATCGCTAGATTTGGTATTGAAAAAGTAGTAGAACATTATGGCGCTACAGAAATGCCAGCATCAGCACTGACAAATTGGACAGGAAAACCAGGTTATTGTGGTTTGATTCCCCCAAACCATCCGGATGCCAAAAATGTAGTTTTAGTTAATGAGCAAGGAAAACCTGTTTCTACGGGGGAAGTTGGAGAGGCTTTGCTAAGGGTGCCTGGTAATATCTATCGAGGTTATCTTGACTCAAAACTAGATGAGAATAAAGTCTGGAGAGATTTATTTGAACCAGGATCTCTCTGGTGGCGTTCTGGAGATTTACTTTGTAGAGATGCTGACGGTTTTTTTATGTTTGTTGATCGTATGGGTGATACCTTTCGTTGGAAAGGAGAAAATGTTGCTTGTGTTGAGGTAGAGGAGGCAATTTTATCAACTGGTAAAGTTGCAGAAGCAGTTGTTTATGGAGTTCCGCTCCCTGGTGCATCGGGTAAAGCAGGTATGGCATCTGTTTTACCAATAGAACCTCTGGTAGAGGGCGACGTTATGGATGATTTATTAACTCAGTTGCAAGAACTTTTACCACCTTACGCGATTCCCCACATTGTTCGGTTAGTTAATCGGCATCACGAAACAACTTCTACAATGAAAATTATCAAAGCTCATTTACAGGCTGAGGGGTTTAAGCAAATTGACAAATATCCACATTTTATATTGTTAAAGGGTGAGTATGTGGGGTTGACAAGCGATCGCCTTTCAGCACTAGAGTCAGGAAAGTTAACTCTAGGTTTTCGCTGATTAGCAGTTTCTGAATTAATAATCTATACTAATATCATGTTCGGATGAAACAGTGATCATTAAGCATTCCTTCCCTAGCATTGGCACTTACCCTAAACGACGAGCCAGATGCTCGCACTGCCATTCCCCAGATATTTAGACTATCTAAATATCTACTCTCAATTATGCCTACCCAAATGTTGACGCAGAGAATTGCGCATAATATCTACAGGTACAGGTTGTTGTAACCATATTTGTAAAGCAGCAGCACCTTGTTGCACTAACATTTCTAAGCCATCAATAGTGAGCGATCCCTTCTTCTGGGCTTGTTGTATAAATTTCGTAGGATTGGGAATATAAATTAAATCATAGACTATTGCCTCTGGTGATAATTTCTGGAACACTGCCTCATCTACTGGAGATATATGGATATTTGGGTACATTCCTATCGGAGTAGTATTCACGAGCAAATCTGCTTGTGAAATTAATCTTGATATTTCATCCCACTGATTTATAGTCAGATTTACTTTGAGAGGAGAATTAATCCAACTTTGCTCAAAAGCAGCTAACTTTTCTTGATAGCGGCCAATCACATGAATTTCTCTACAACCTAACTGAGCACAACCTGCTACTACTGCCCGAGATGCACCACCATTACCTAAAATTACTGCTACTTTTTGACGCCAATCCCAATTATAGGTTTTGAGAGGAGCTAGAAATCCATCAACATCTGTATTTGTTCCTCCCCATCCTTGCTCTTTTCTGTAAACAGTATTAACAGCGCCCACTGCTTGAGCAATATCTGACACTTCTGATAACATTGGTAATATTGCTTGTTTGTGAGGAATAGTAATATTAAAACCCTCAACGCTAATAGCAGAAAATCCAGCAATAGCCGTGCTTAAATTTTCTGGTTTAATTGGGAAAGGTAGATAAACATAATCAATTGTATTTTTATTTTGTTGATGATTGATGGCTTGAATTGCAGCATTGTGCATTACCGGAGACAGAGAATGTTCAACTGGATAGCCAATG
>JAJEAQ010000065.1 GCA_022822685.1 Trichodesmium sp. jk18x7bins.61 | reverse complement strand
AGGATGGGAGAAAAAGCATTTGAGCAGGGAGGCTCCCTGCTCAACGCTGTTCTGTAATGGAACAGATAGGGATTCTAAATTTGTCCCCACATGTTGAGCCTGTAGCTTTAGCTAAAACATGTCGGCGACAGGCGAAAAGTCAAAGCCGACTTCTCCTCTCACTCATGGGAAAGATGCTCAGACAAAAGAAACTTAAGGTCGACAAAAGTTAGATGTCAAAATGACAAAGGTCGTTGAAGGACAATTGAATGGATTGTTCCATTCAATTGTTAAGAATCTTAGATAAAGAATCTTTCGCGCCTTTTAACTTGGAATTAAAAACCAAAAGATAAAAGGCTTTTAGTGAGGCTGGAGCGGAATGATGGTAAACTGTCACCCACGGTTCAAAGGGGAGGGGAAAGAAGTGATTCTCGTTGAGCATGGAGCCTCCATGAACATGTGGCGAGGTGGCTCAACATGTCGGCTCCAGGCTCAACCTTACTCGACAATAGCAGCTTTTTGATAGGAAGAACTGGTGTGGCTTGGACAGTACACTATGATTTGAGCCGGGAGTGGGTAGAAAATTTAATCAAGCTAAATTCTCATAAGTTACCATTTGAGCCAAGAGGAATTCAAGGGATGTTAAAATTAATATACTGTACAATAGTTAATTTTCTCTCATTAATTAAGATCGATCTGGGTGTGAGTTTTTTCTGATATTATTTAATAGTCTAGTTGAATAAGAGTTCAATAATGCTTGGGGGGTGAGTTGGGATTCGCGGTAGGGAATCCCAACTCACTTTCATTGTCAATCAGCACTTTTTGTGAGTTGAACTATTTTTCAAGTTGCTCGACAAAACCATTTCTCTATCTATCTTGTAGCTTGCTTGTCACCCCGTGAGGATATTTCTACATGATTAGATTCTCAAATACAGCAGATCGTTAAGACTAGAAATAATTTTCATATTTTCACCCAGGCAGATGAAATAATAGCCCAAAGCTTAGTGATTACCACAGGGCAAATAATTCAGGGATATGAGGCGATCGCTGCCATTGATGGCAGTCACGAGCTTTTGTCCTCAGAACAAGTCTGCTTTAATCTAGGAGCAACTCCCCTACTTATACCTTATATCAATGAAAAGGTAGTTGCTATCGTCGGAGGAGGAAATAATGGGTTGGTAACAGCAATACGTTTGTCAGAAACTGCTAGACATATTCATCTATTGGTGCGTTCTCAAATGGGAGGTTTTAAATTCAACCAAAAAGCAATTTACGAGCAAATTGAAGCCGTGCAGAATTAGACACTTGCAATTCCTCTCCACCCTGTAGATGGATGGGGAATCCTTGCGGGGAGAAGTTGAAAGCTGTCCAGTTTGGTTAAATCTACAGACAAAAATATAAGGTGTAGTAAAACTTAAAGGCGAGGGGAATACAAAAATGGAAAACCAGAAACAACCTATATTAAACAACGATGAAGTTAAGCAACTTTTTTTATTAAAGGCGTTAATATTTTTTTAGCAGGTGAGGCACTAACCTTAGTATTTGGATTTATCATTTGGTTTGTGCATGGAACCATTATGGTTTCTGACTTATCAGAGAAAATTGTTTCCCAAGGCTGGGGTGCTTTAATTGCAGCAATGGCCGTATTTTTATCATTTATAATACCGTCAATTGTTACTCTTTTCGGATTTGCTGTTATGGCACTATTAGTATGGTGGCTATCTAGGGTTTTTTCCCAGTATGAAGAATTTCAACCCACTGCTTTAATAGTGCATCAACTTGTAGCACCAGTGGGAATGATAGCAGCTTTAATTATAGCTTCACCAGTTTTGATTTATTATGCAATGCTCCGCTTATTTAATGGTAACGGACAAGCATTAATTTCTGAAGTCAAAGAAGCATCTAGTATTCTATTACCAATTGATTCTAATCATAATTTTATGGGAGAAAGTCAAGAAGTTCAAAGACAGTATTTAATTGAAAGTAATCAGAAGTAAAAAATTATAGAATTTAGTCCCTAAATTATCAACCAGTTCCGGACTAAATTCTGTATAGTATTTTTATAATAGTTCTCTCTCTTTAATTGTTGATAAAGTCGCATCATCAGGTACTTCTCCATCTGTGTAATAACCAGCAGCTTTCTTAGCAGCAATTTCAACTTGAGCATCATCAGGCACTAATTCATCAGGAATAGGCACTCGTTTAACTATCTCAATACCCGAACTGACGATCGCATTATACTTCATATCACTCATGGATACGAAACGATCAATTTTAGTAATACCCAACCAGTGCAAAACATCTGGCATTAACTCCTGAAACCGCATATCTTGCACCCCGGCCACACATTCGGTGCGAGGGAAATAGGCATCAGCGCGATCGCCTCCTGACTGTCTTTTTCTAGCATTATAAACTAAAAATTTAGTCACCTCTCCCAAAGCTCTACCTTCTTTCCGGAAATAAACAATCACACCGACTCCCTCCTCCTGGGCTGTCTGAATACAAACCTCAATACCATGCACTAAATAGGGGCGACAAGTACAAATATCCGAACCAAATACATCTGAACCATTGCACTCATCATGAACTCGAACAGCAAGTTTTTTAGTAGGATCAGAAATATGGCTGACATTTCCGACTATGTAGACTGTGGTGCCACCAATGGGAGGTAAAAATAAATGTAAATCTGGGCGCGTCACCAATTCCGGGAACATTCCACCCATCTGTTGAAATAAAACTCTACGTAGCAGACTTTCTTCAACATTTAGTCGTTTAGCAATTCCTGGTAAATACCAAACTGGGTCGATCGCTGCTTTTGTCACCACTAAGTTACCATTATTTTTGACAATCTGACCATCAGCCTTAAATACACCTCTAGCCACAGCATCCTGCAACTCTGGCATATTAATATTAGCCTTTGTTATCGCAATAGTAGGTCGGATATCGTATCCCTGTTCATAGTAAGATGTAAATACTTCTCCCACTACTCCCCCTAATGGATCAAGACAGACAATTTTATCCTGGTCATACCAACTGGGATGAGGTCCAATTTTTTCAGCCGGAGCAGTATTGGTTAAGTCAGCACGATGATTTGATTGGAGTTTGCCAGAAGCGATCGCTAAAGCACGATAAACAGCATAGGAACCAGAATGAGTGCCAATCACATTGCGATGCTTGGGGTTACTCAGAGAGCCAATTACAGGCCGCCGCTCCATTGGCTCTTTAGCTCCCCACTGTACAGAAATTGGTTTTTTGCTCGATGGGCCAGGATGAGAGGTTAATACAATATGTTTGTGCTTTGCCATTTTTTCTGTATTTTGCAATAATAATTACATCATTAGTTCTGACAAGATTCAGCATAGCACAATTGAACAAAAACAACTTAAAGCCATTTTTACTATCAGAAAAGAATCTGAACTCGTATTGATTAAGGAACGCCAATATGACATAATAGAGTTGTGGCTAAATAGAGCGAAAAATCCATCAGACGTAGTCGTTATTTCAACCATTTAAAAACTAAAATAGCTATCAGCTTAATAGAGTCATTTGGTTCGCATTTTTTATCTTATAAAGCGACAATTCTAATGTTATAGAATCCCACACAGATTTACCTATTTTATAGATTTGAGATGCAATGATAATTATATTGATCGTCGTCAATTGCTCCAATATAGTAGCCTAGATATTGGTATAAGCATATTAACAAGTTGTAGTAATCCTGATAGTTATAATTCTACAGTTAAAAGTAACAAAAATCTAGACCAAGTTACTTATGGAACAAATTGGTATGCGCAAGGGGAACATGGAGGTTTTTATCAAGCAATTGCTACAGGTATTTATGAAGATTATGCTTTAGATGTCACCATTAAAATGAGAAATGCTCAAGTCAATGGAACTCAGCTATTAGTAGGAGGTGCTATTGACTTTCATAT
>JAJEAQ010000539.1 GCA_022822685.1 Trichodesmium sp. jk18x7bins.61 | reverse complement strand
TTACAAGAATGAAGGACTAGACATTTTTCCATATCAAAGTTATTGGTCACTAAATAGATTTTCCCTATATCTTAAATATGGACTTTCTGCTCCTAAATTCTCTAATGAAGGTCTCATGAATGTGCTCAAAAAGTATTTAGTAAAAAATAAATTACCAATAAAGATTAAAGATGTAGTTAAACCTAATATTTTAATAGTTGCATATAATATGTCTACAGGCGAACCGAGTTTTTTTGTCAATCAAAATTCCCAAAATAGTGCCTGGTACTCAGATATTCCGCTCTGGGAAATCTGTGTTTCTTCTGCATCTGCACCTACTTATTTTCCCCCTTATGAATTAAAAAATCAAGACGAAAATTATCCCTATGTTGATGGAGGAGTTGCAGCAAATAATCCTACTTTAGCAGCAGTTGCTTATGCTATTAAATTAGGTCATAAGTTAGAAGAAATTTCTGTTATTTCTATTGGTACAGGTGAGATGACTAAAAGTTACAAATTTAAAGAAATTGTAGATTGGGGCTTATCTGAATGGGCAATTCCATTGTTTAGTGTAATTATGAATGGTCAAGCCGGAGCAGACAATTTAGTAGCTGAACAAATCTTATGTATTAGTAATGCTAAAGGTTATCTACGTCTACAGTTTAAATTAACAGGATCTAATCATGCTATTGATGATGCCAGACCAGAAAATATTCAGCAACTTATTCAAGCTTCAGAATCTTTTTTAAACCAAGGTAAAGTTAATTATAAAGAAGTTTATGACCAGCAAAATCTGATGCCAATCAAGGAGGCGATCGCTAAGTTTATTGATAACAACTAATCTGATGTCTTAGCAATTAGGTATGAGGTTAAGTCGCTCCGCAAAAGGGGGTTTTGAGTAGAGATTAAGAGGTAATTCGAGTAGGCAATTCATCCATACAATACCCCTTTCAAACAGTTATTAAGTAACAGTTGACAATTATCAGTAGTTCCAGTAATGACTTGAAGTTGCTCTTAACTAATAATTGATAGTGGAGGACAAGGAACCCTCTTCTAGCAGTACTTTTGCTTCTTGCCTCTTGCCTCTTGCCCAAGGCTACGTAGTTGTTTAAGCGCAACTTCGGGAGTATGTTAAAACCCTAAAGCCAAAGCTCCTTGATAGAAAATTAAACTAGATACCCATGCTAAAGCTAATGGGAATACTAAAGAAAGTAAGGAAAATTTCCATGACTTCGCTTCCTTAACTAAAGTAGCTAAAGTAGATAAACAAGGAGTATAAAGTAAACAAAAAATACAGAAACTATATCCTTGAATAAAAGTAACTGTTTCAGTAATATAATTACTAACACCTTGTTCATTCATGCTGTAGATAACTGCCAAAGAGCCAATGACAATTTCTTTAGCAATGAAGCCAAAAATCAAGGTTAGTGTTAAGTAGGGGTCTATACCTATAGGCTCCATGATTGTACTGAGAAATTGCCCAATTTGACCGCCGATAGTATTTAATCCTGTGGCACCGAGAGGTAAACTTGTGACTACCCAAACCCCAATACAACCAACTGTAATAGATGCTCTGAATAAAAATTCTCTTACTTCTCCCCAACTTCTGAGTAAAAAATGTAGGTAAACGGTAAGGAGGTAATTCTAAAACAAATGGTTCTTCATTTTTATAGACTTCTTGAAACAAAAATGCGGTGATAATAGCTGCTAGAAAACTTAATAAATATAGAGAAAATAAAACTATTGCTCCGTTACCATTAGGAGATACTGCAGCAATAATAAATACAAATACTTGCAGTCGCGCTGAACATAATCCAAACGGAATAATTAACATAGTTAATAGTCGTAGGGCACGCGATCGCATAATCCTGGTTCCCATCAATGCTGGTACATTACAACCAAATCCCATTATATGTAAAACAAAGCTACGTCCATCTAGCCCCAATCTGGCCATTAAGGCATCCATTAAATAGGCGGAACGTGATAAATAGCCACTATCTTCTAACACTGCCATAATCATAAAAAATAGTACAATTAAAGGCACAAAAGAAGCGACTGTAGCAACACCACCCCAGATTCTATTAATTACTAAGTCTTGAACAATGTTGGGAAAAGGTTTCATGACTGGTTCAACTATTGATGCTTGTAGCCATTCCAGAATTACATCCATAATATCTCGGGAAGGAAGTCCGATATTCCCAACTGCCCAAAACACAAGGAACATTCCCAGAAAAAATATGGGTAGACCCCATATAGGATGAAGAAGAATATTATCGAGTTGTGCTGTGAATGTTTTTGCCATTTCGGAAGGCATCAATACAGCACCATTTAAGAGTGTATCTATTTCACTCACAGAAATATTTTCCTGGGTTTCTATACGATATTTGAGATTATCTATTTTGACTGATTCTGGTACTTCTTTTAATTTTTGAGAAATCGCCATGTATGCGTCCATATAGCCTTGACCATATTTGGCACTGATTAGAAATGCCTGTGTTTCTAAACGTTTTGATAATTCTTCTGTATCAACTTTAACTCCCCCAGCCAAAAAACAAGCCCCCTCCCAATCAAATCGCCTCAGAATCACAGCCCCAGATACACATCAAGTACTTAACAGTCAACATAAAACCCACCCCAAACAACCAACACACAAACACAAACACAAACTCCA
>JAJEAQ010000517.1 GCA_022822685.1 Trichodesmium sp. jk18x7bins.61 | reverse complement strand
ATTATGATGTCAGGTGGGCAAACATTGATTTATTAATATCATTAGTAATTCAGGATCGTATTATACTAAATCCGGTTATGAAAGCGTAGCTCCTCCCGAATGAGGCAAAAGTACTTTTGTAAAATTCCATTCTAACCCTTCAGCATAGCTGCCTTTATCGCTTATCAATTGTCAATTATCAATTATCTATTATCAATTATCAATTATCTATTTTATCCAAATATCTAAACCAAGTAAAATACAATCCAATAGACAACAAAATAAAAAACCAACAACAAAATACCAAAACTATCCCACTGCTTCATCGTCAAAATCATTCCCATTAAAAATAAAACCAACTGCCAAGGAATAGCTATAAACGTTGCGATAGTATCTCGTCGATTTTCTGACTGAATTTTTGCCTGAACATTAGTTGGTAAATTTTCCCTAACTACTCCCCAAAACCCAAAATGCCGAGTCATTCGATAAAAATTATCAATCACTTCCAAGTTAGTTGCTGGAGTCAATAATGTTCCCAAAATACATCCTAAAAAAGAACAAACGCTAGGAACTAAAAACAGAATATATTCTTGAAATTGAGGCATATTCAAATAAGGTAAAATTACTGCTTTTGTCAAAATAACTGCAACCAAACCAGCTCCAGTGCCAATAGCAAATCCGTAATCATTAAATCGCCACCAATACCATCTCAATACTAAAGGAATAAACAACTCACTTCCTAATCCCAAAGTTAACCATCCCCAGATTTCATCGATATTTGTAATATTAAAACTAAAAAGTAACCCCAAAATCACAATTAAAACAGATGCCAAACGGCCTTGATTAATCAATTGTTGATTAGAAGTTTCAAGTTTAATGTAAGCTTGATAAATATCCTTAACCCAATATGCAGCACTAGCATTAATAATCGAATCAAAAGTTGACATTCCTGTGGCAATAAAACAGGCAACTAATAAACCTTTAACCCCAACAGGAATATATGCAGCAATTACAGTAGGTAAGACTAATTCTGGATCATAAATTACTTGATTTTTCAGACCATAATCTATACCTAATATTGCCAAAGCCGTAACTAAAAGATAACGAAATGATAATAAGAAAATCCAGAACAAAGAAAGTAATCCAACTTCGCGATCGCTCCTAGCAGCAAAGTAACATTGAATTGAATAATCACCACTACCAGCAGCACCTTCTAGAAGAACTTTAAAGGTATAAAATGAAATCACCCCACCAAATAAATTAAAAATATTATAGTCTCCTGGCAAGCCAATCTTCATCGGAGGAATAATGCTACTCCATTCTTGCAAACTCCACTCTTGTAATTCTGATGTACCTGGAATTGAAATAGCAAAATTTTCTGGCAAATTTACTGTATGAAAGGCCATTGTACAGATATATGAAATCGCCACAAAAATCAAAATTCCCTGAAAAACATCTGTTAAAACAACCCCAGAAAAACCACTTATAGCAGTGTATATTAAAGCCAATAAAATAAAAAAAATCCTGCAGTTTGATCATCAATACCCAGAAATTATTAGGAGAATTTTCCTCCTCCAATAGCAAAATAACTAATCGTACCGATAGCAAAAATAATATTAGCAACTGCACTAATAATTATAGCAATATTCCCCTCCCAACCAGGGCAAAAGCCTAACTGCATCCATTCTGCAACAGTCATTACTTGAGCGCGACGATTCCACTTTCCCATGAACGTCATTAGGGCGGCTATATATAATACTAATCCACCTCTAATTTCAATAAAAAATCCCTTAGTTCCCAAAGCATAAACTAAAGTAGTTAGTATCATTGTACCTGCTATATCTGTATTGTAAGCCATACCAGAAGCACCCAAAACCCACCAAGGCATATTCCGATTTCCGAGGAAGTAAGACTCTATTCCCCTTGAGGCTCTTGGTTGTAGAAGCACTCCAAAAACTGCTATAGATACTAAGTAGATTGTCACAATTACATAATCAATTATTTGCATCAAATCAGTCACTCAATCAATTATTACTCATAATTCTATATCAAACATAACAGGATAACAGTTCTAATGATTTTTAGAAAAAAATGACCCAACAACTATCTACTAATTCCGTTTTTTATAGATGAAATTAATTTACACTAATTCTAGTAATTTTCTTTGATTTGTCATTTTTTTTGATAAAAAGTCACACAATCATCAAGCCAAAAAATATTTGAAAATCAAGTCTATAATTTTTTATACAAAAAATTACTATTTTTATTGCCAATTTCTTGACAAAGATGATCAGAAAAATTTGATCAATTTTTCTGACAAATAAGCGCCGATAAATCTCTCCCGCAAAAGCTTGGGCATTGCAGGGATTCTGCAAAATGGTATAAAAATTCTATTGCTTAATTCAGCGGATATTTTCTACAAAACCAAAATATATAGCAATTCTGATTGTGGTAAGGTACAAATTTATATGTGTTAGGGAATAGAAAAGAAGAAAAACAAGTTTACCTAACTAACCTGAGAAACCCTATAGCAAGATTATCTGATTTGTAAAATTTATCTAGAACATTCCTGCTGTTGAAACCTTGGGCAGATTGTAGTCAAGTCACTACTTTTTTACCACTACCAAATACTTAACCTCTGTAGGTTTGGTGGAATAAATGGAACTCAATAATACTATTGTGATAAGCTGTTGTATACTTAAACTGTGAATATAAATATTGACTTCAAAAAGAGTCCTGATAGCTGAAAATCATTTCGCTATTCCCTTCTTTAATTTGCTATCCAAATAAGTCTAATGCATCATAAAATTGCCAGAATAAAAAAAAGATCAATATAAAACTGCACATAAATTAGCAAAAACAAGTAAAAAGGTATTGTTCCATGAAAAGTTCAATCTGACAGGTTTAATTCGTAGAAATAAACCAAAACAGGATGACAATGGAAAGTATTTACCCAATGCTCAATCATCTGGCGTCAGGATGGAACAAGTTTTGGTTAGATATTGCATTCAGACAGTTCTTTAATATATAGCGTTTCTCAAATTAATGAGATACACTTTGATTTAACTCCAACTCCAGACTCCCAATTCCCTACTCCCCAAAATCAGAAATATTTGTACCTCACCAATATGAGAACTGCTATACTAGATACTGTTGCCGCAAAAAGCATTTCATGTTGCGGAGCCAAACACGCCTAGTTATAGAATGTAAGCCAGAATATACATCTTAATTATTCTTATACACCAGATGAATTTGTGTTTACAGATTGTAGAATAAAGGAATATTTTGATGAACAATTACAGCTAAAAATTGATAGAGATATTAACGCATCAATCAATATCAAGCTCCGAAAAAGCCCGATGTATTCCTGACTATAAAACTCCGTAAAAATAAGGTAGTTATAGCTAAGTATAAAACTGACCTTTTTTAATCAGAAGTTCTGACCGTTTTTAATAACTTCAGTTGCTCACACTAAAAGCGACAGCCGAGCGTGTGGGTATATCACCAAGAAGCCTAATCTAATTCCTCTAAAGTTGGCTTTAGAGGGTTGCCTAAGATCAAGCGATCGCCTTCTTTGATTAAATAGCACTTACCTTCATTCTCAGCATTCACCCCTTAACTACTACCTCAGGAGCTAAGACTACTATTTAATAAATGACCATATAGCAGCAAACTCTTGAAGCATTTGCTGGTATCTTCACTTTCTTAGAGACTGTTTGTAAAGCAAATATTAATATCTAGCAACCGCCAAAGCGGTTAGGACATAAAATAGAAGTAGTATTTTATAAATAGCGACCGCCGAATTATGGCCCTACCTTATAGTTACGAGCTCAGAAAAAAAGTGCTCGAGGCCATCGAATCAGATGGTATGAAGAAAAGTCAAGTCAGTCAACTGTTCAAGAGCAGTCGGAATACTATTGACCTATGGCTGAAGCGAAAAGCTGAAACTGGGGACTATCAAGCCAAGCCCAATCAACCTCGTGGTAGTGGCCAGAAAATCACAGACTGGGATAAATTTCGGGAGTAGGCTAGGATTCATGGGGACAAAACCCAAGTACAAATGGCTCAACTGTGGGATGGGGAGATTAGGGAACGTACGATCTCAAGAGCTTTAAAGAAAATAGGTTTCACACGAAAAAAAACTTATGGCTACCGGGAATGAGATGAAAATCAGCGGCCGAATTTCCGACTGCAGTTGTCCAATTGGCCTCCAGAGCAGCTCGTCTATGTTGATGAGTCGGGTATGGATAGTCGCTCCCAGTATGATTATGGATGGAACCTCAAGGGAGAACGGTTCCTGGCACTCAAATCAGGAACTCGTCTGGGGCGAGTGAATATGAGCGCAGCTTTGTGTAACGAAAATTTGATGGGGAGCTTTACTGTTGAAGGTCCATGTAATCGAACTGGGGCGTGAAATCTGGCTAGAAACTTGTTTGTTACCTACAGTAAAAGTCGGACAGATCGTAGTCATAGATAATGCTACCTTCCACGAAGGTGGACGTATTCAACAACTGATTGAATCGGCAGGTTGTCAACTTTTGTACTTACCACCCTACTCACCCGCTCTCAACAAAATCGAAAAATGTTGGTCTTGGTTAAAAAGTCGAATCCGCCACCAACTAGAAAAGTTTGATTCCTGACGAGATGCAATTGAGCATGTCTTGCGATTAGCCTCCTAACCAGGCTCCGTAGTGCTATGGATCATAACTATAGGGTAGGGCTATAATTCGGCGATTTCGGGACGGATCCCTTTGCGAATCCCTATCTATAAAACACTACTTCTCTTCTATGTCCTAACCGCTCTGGCGGTTGCTGTAGTTAGAGTGCTTAATTCTGGTGGCCGGCGCTGGACAACTAAAATTCTGGTGAGTACGAAGAGAGCTTTCCGCCTAACCCACCCTACGCAAGAATTTAATCTGAGTTTTACAAACAATCTCTTAAGTATAAACTCCTAAATAAGTTCCCACTCACTCATCTTCAGAATTAATACGACTCACTTCCCAAGTAGTATAAATACCAATTGGACTCCACACAATATAGGGTAATAGTAATATTCCAGCCCAAATATTAATTTGTCAAACAGTCAGAATTAGTATCAGACTTAATACAAAACCTGTTCCTCCAATAATTGTTCCTACCTTCAAACTTTGCATCCAAAACATTACAGGTGTATAGGCTATTGTCACTATTTCTAGTAATAAATATAATGTCATTAATAACCAAGTTTTCTGAGTACCTGCTTCTTGTTCCCAGATCATATATGCAGACCAAGCACCACAAATAAAAATTATAGTCCAAATTATGAGAATTAATCTTTCAAAAGTTAACCAATGAGGTCGTTGTAAGCGTCTAAACCATTGGCCATCTCTAGAACTTATGAATAAGCTACTGCTGAATGCCATCAAGAAAGTAACACTACCAATTCTCATCCAAGATTCAATCATTTTTTCTATGGTTTATGATTGATAAAAAATCCACTTTTGGATTTTTTTATCAATCATTTAGGATGGCTGTATTAATTATTTTTGTTTCTAGAAAGGAATGATTAAAATTATGACCTATAAATAGAATATACAACTAACTTAATCCCACTGAAATATAGCTTTTTTTCCAGCAGAAGTAGATAAAAAAAAGATTCAATCTACTTTCAAAGAATCTTCCATAAAACCTACCCCAATCCATACAAAACCAATATCAGATCAATCAACTAACCAAGTCTATGGTTTTGTTCTAGTTCAATACTAGGTTCATCTTCCTGATCTTGAAGAACAAGAAAATTACCATTATGAGGCTGTAAGATACCATTATGGGGCTGTAAGACGGCTTTAATTGTTTTCTTAAAACAATTTGATGCAACTTTACCATTAAGTTTTTGACGTTCTTTTACCTTCTTAACTAGATGTCGCATTACAGATAAATCAAGTTCATCTATAAAATGGTCAGCAATTCTTTCTCCCATAACGTCAATTGCTTCAGAATATTGCTGTTTCAACATATCTATAGCTGTATAAGCTTCTTGATTAACTTGTTCTGGTTCTAAAGCATCATCTACTTCTTCTGAACCCTGATAGACAATTTTTTTTGCTCCTTGACTACTTTCTTGAGAGTATTGCACATTTTTATACATACTATTTTCAGTCATATTTTTATCATCTTTATTTGCCAAATTTTGTGGCTTAATTTGACTGCGAGCTATAAAAATTTGATAATCAATAATACTCATACCAAGATTATAAATATGATGATGTACATGATCTATTAAATCAACTGCATCTGGATTATAGTAGCCTCTATTACTCTCAATTACATGGTATTGAGCCCAACGCATCAAAATTGTTTCATCCTCTAAGCTGTATTTTTCTAACATTTCACTAGTAGTTAGATCGCTTTGTGGTGTGACTTTAAATCGCTCATTAATCAACTCTCCTTAAAATCGTTGGAAATTGTTTATATTAGATTGAAAAAATACTATCAAAGCTGGATTGACAGCATTTTTTAGGATGATCGAGGTATAGAATTTGGAATTTTAGACAACAGATCATCTGAAACTGTAACTTTATAACCAAGTTTTTGAGAAATGGAAAAAAAAAGTAATTTATTTAGATTCTTCTCGTTTTACTCTTTATCCAAAAGATTGCTAACTTAACATAGTATCATTTATATCAAAAATTAATCTATTACTGTACAAATTATAATTATGCCCGTATACGATTATCTTTGTCCAGCTAATCACCAAAAACTAGAAGTTTGGCACAGTATAAATGAAAATGTCACAACTTGGGGTCAATTATGCAAGCTAGCTAAATGTGATATAGGAGATACTCCAGAAAATACTCCTGTTAAACGTATGATTACTGCCCCTAGAGTCATAGTAGAAATGGGAATCAGTGAACTTAAAAGTCACGGATTCAGTAAATTAGTCAAACGAGATCGAGGAGTTTATGAAAATGTTACAGCAACAGGTGATGAAAGTCCCATAGTTAATATCAACGATCATAGTACCTATCCAAATTTTAAGGAAAAACTAGGAGACTAAGTATCACAACAAATCTGCTATTTCCATCTCTAGTGATTCTGTCTACAAACTGGAGAAAAAGGTAGGTAGGTAACAAATTAAATAGAAATACTTGTGAAGGTAAGAGGGAATAGGTACTAAAAAAACTTCCTACTCTGCAGCTGATATTTAATTCTTAGTTTTATATTTATTTGTACCCACTTATCTTGCTTAAGTCTTCTGAGATTTTATGACTAATTCCAGTCGCAGTCTGTTCATTTCATTAGTCAACGACAATTTTCTACCTTATATAAACCGTTTGTTTGAGCTACGAATAGTCGATATTATTATTGGATTTTTCAGAGTGTCATCAGTCATATTAAACATCATAGAATTATCTATACCTCAAAATTCATCCTATCTATTTATCTGTAATATAGCGACTAATATCTTGACCATATTATTTGTTATAGAATTAACTATCCGATTTCTAGTTGCACCTGATAAAAAACTTTATTTTAAAGAATACTGGTTAGATATTCTGGCTATATTACCATTATTAAGAGTATTCAGACTAGAGCTTTACGACTATTACGCCTGCTACGAATACTCAGATTCTCTGGTTTATTAAATCGGTATTCTGGTAGCTTTCCCTATATCTTACAAAGAGGTATTAAAGAATACTTTATTGTCCTAGGGCTACTGCTGCTAACTATTACATTTGGTAGTATTGCTATCCTAGTATTTGAAGGTAATAGCAACTCAAATTTTACTTCCTTAGAAGAAGGATTTTGGTTTAGTATTTACTCCCTGTTTGCTGGGGAACCAATTCCTAGTCCACCATCCTCTTTAGGAGGAAGAATAGTTGCAGTATTTGTGATGTTTATGAATGTTGCTATCTTTGCTATGTTTGCTGGCACAGTATCAGCATTCATGGTAGATAGACTACGTAGAGAGGATTATATTGTGGACTGGGAAAGCTTCAGCAATCATACAATTATTTGTGGTTGGAATCGCAAAGCCGAGATTATAGTTAGGGAATATAAAGCTGCTGGTAAAAGTGAAGGAATACCAATTATTGTCATAGCTGAATTTGAGCATGATCCCAATTTTACGACTCCAGATTTAAAATCTCAGGTGCAATTTCTCAATGATGATTTTACAAAAGTTACTGCTCTAAAAAAGCAGGTATATGTCGAGCTAATACCTGTATTATTTTGTGTGATCAAACTCATTCGTAGTGCTCAAGATGCAGATGCTCGTACAGTTCTAGCAGCATTAACTGCAGAAAAATTAAATCCAAGTGTTTATACTTGTGCTGAGTTACTTAATTATGAATATGGTTCTCACTTAGACATGGGGCATGTCAATGATTATATAGTGAGCCAAGAACAAAGTGGTTTTTTTATTGGCTCAAGCAGCTTTAAATAGAGGTTTAATGAGTGTATTTTCAGAACTACTAACTTATCAAAGAGGAAATCAGTTTTATCGGATAGCCATTACTTCTGAATGGGTAGGGAAAACTTTTTTAGGCTTGTTTATACATATTAAGCAAACTCATAACGGTATTTTGATAGCGGTTTCTCAATTTCAAGGCACATTTCAAATTAATCCTGGTAACTATATATTCCAGGAACAAGACAACTTAATTGTTATTGCTGAAAGGGAAATAAAATTGTGAAGTACCTGAAACTATTCAGATTGTGCAGCTTTTTTATGTGGCGAGATGTCAAAAAGATGCCTGATATTAATTCAGATTAATTAACCATAATTTAGGAATTTTGCATACAACTCTCTGAGTTTTCACAGAAGCAAAGTTGTTGATTAGGGCTTTTCCATGAGAGTTGTAGGGTAGGTAACGGGGCTAGATTCAGATCGATTTGATAATTTGAGGTGATCGCCTTTCAGCTTTTTTTTAAATCAAAGTATTGACCCAAATTTTCTATATAATTTTTGCCATTCATCCTAGATGCTGATTTTAGATGTGGTGCTTCTAGATGATTTTTTAGTTATCAAGAAATCTCGCAAGCGAAGTAAACTAAAAGTCTGACCTAAATTTAGAGGTAACATGGATATCCCTTCTAGGCGAGATTGTACCCAACCATCTCCCCAATACCACTCATTAAATCCATCTATGCCCTGACTAAGTATCACTCTCAAACAATTTACTCCGACTACATCAACATAATACTGAATCTCTATCAGGCCAAACCAACTTTCAAATTTTACACCCTCAGATAATTGTTCTGGTAATCCTGGCGAAAAGCTTTGAGGCCACAACCAGATTTTTAATTGAGATGGACGTAGTAAGCTATCTCTGATGGCAGTCTCGGCAGCTTCAATTTCAACTCTAATATAGCTTTTCTGAAAAGTACCTAACATAATAACAATAATATTTTTCTTAAACAAATAAATATGGACTAGCTTCCGATTTCAGACCAGAGCATTTGCCTCCTGAATAATTAGGGTTATCATAGCACATTAAACTCTGGGACTTAGTTCCACACTGAAAATTTCAGTGTGGGGCAATTCCAGGAGTCAGCTAATAGAGTTATGATGAAGAAAATCAAAATTCTTAATAAATGTAAGGATTACGCGCGGCCTGTTCATGTCGGCGACAGCCTCAAAGCTGTTCCATTACAGAACAGATAGGGATTCCAAATTTGTCCCCCCATGTTCATGTCGGCGACTGGCGAAAAGGAAAGCAGACTTCTTCTCTCACTCATACGAAAGACGTTTCAGACAAAAGAAAGCTTAACTGAGATGCAAGAAGTTAGATATCAGAAATGATCATGGTCGTCAAAGGACAATGGAATGGAGTAATCCAGGAAATTGTTAAGAATCTGAGTCAAAGAATCTTTCGTGCCGAAAAGGCTGGTTGTGAGGCGAGAGCCGTATGATGGGAAACTGTCACGTACGGTTCAAAGGGGAGGGGAAAGAAGTGATTCTCGTTGAGCCACCTCGCCACATGTTCATGTAGCTTTAGCTAAAACATGTGGCGAGGTGGCTCAACCTTACCCAACAATGGCAGATCAACTAATTAGAGCTACAGCAGCACAGGGTGGGATTCGTGCTATTGGCGTAATTACCACCCGCTTAACCGAAGAAGCAAGACAAAGACATCAACTTTCTTGGGTAGCCTCTGCTGCTCTGGGCCGAACAATGGCTGCCGGATTATTATTAGCGTCCAGCATGAAAACCCCTGAATCAAGAGTTAATATTTGAAAGGGTTTTAGGATCTCTAAAAATGTTTGGATTAGATGAGCTAAGAGATATGATTGAAAAAGACAATGGTGCTGAAGTGGTATGTGAATTTTGTGGAGAATTATGTCAAGCTACTCAAAAAGACCTTAAACAACTAATTCAATATCTACAACAACCGTCCACAGAAATGCCTATTGGACAACTACGCAGATCGTAACAGCCCTCTGCTGCTATCCTAAATTCTGAGTGTGTAAATATATAAATCGTGCACAGTCTAAATAAACTTATTGCAATACCTCAAGGTTGCATATTTGAAAAAAATAGTGTATAATTAAAAACCGCAGAGATTTAATTTTATTTTAAAAGCAAACTTTGTCCTTAGCTGACTCCCGGAGTTCCCCAAACTGAGAACAAATGTGGAGCGTGTGAGATTAGTCCCGGCGTTTAATGTACTATAATAACCCCCAATAGAGATCCTGTATTAGCGATAATTATTAAGTACATTGTCACACAGAAATGGTATCACCCGTATCACCTTAATAATAAAACGCTTGTTGAAACAAGCTCTTGGCATTTGCCCCGAATTTTCAGTTTGGGGCTATAATACTTCCAAATTTCTTTAGGTGTATGTCAAGAACCCCTAGCTGTCGGCTCCGCCGGCCGTAAGGCCAAGCTATGGGGCAAGTCAGCCCCCTCTCGTTGCTGTGCTCCGAAAAGAGGAGCAAAATACCTGACCAGCCTAAGACCTTAAGAGGTCTACGTTATCGGCAAGGGTTTAAGTTCCTACCAGGGGATGCTCTGCCAGATAACTGCTCTAGAACCGGAGAGTTAAACACGTAAGCGTAGGTTAAGCGAGTGCTTTCTGGATAGTACCGACCGATAACATTGGCGAGGCCAAAGTTCCCCCATAAATGGGTGTTTGAAGGGGTTTAAACCCCTACCCCGTAAGGGGACTGCGACTAAAGTCGCTCGCGTCGTTTTTCATCCCGTAGCTGTGGGCTCCGCCTGCCTGACGGCAGATAGCGTACGGGTTTCCCTACTCCCGGATTTTTTAGATGAATGAAAAACATAAAATGATCGGCTATTGGCGTAGACTAAGTAAAAAGAAGCAAAAAGACCAAAGCCAATGGCAACTACCTGAACGTCGGAAAAATCGCGAACAAAGACTGCAGGAACTTAGAACAGATGGCAGTCTGGTGAAAAACGACAAGAAGTATCCAGCCAAAGATTCTAATCAGGAAAAACATTTAGTTTCTCAAACAAATAAAATTGACCAAAAAAGACCGAAATCGGCTAACAATGTTTGGCCGATTCGCTGGTTGTTTTGGATAACACTAATGGTCATAGTTCCCACAGGAGCAGGCGTAACAGCTATATCAGCTTTATTTAAGTTACCCTCTCAGGAAGATTGTGAGTCGAGTTACTGGCCGACAGCATCTGCTAGTAAACGCCTTTATTGTGCTCAAGTATTAGCTACTTATACAACCGTAGATAGTTTACTTCAAGCGATTAATTTGGTAGATGTTTTATCAAAAGACCATCCCATGCGTCCACAAATTGATGGTCATATTGAGAAATGGTCTAAAAAAATATTGTCTTTGGGGGACTTAGCTTTTCAAGATGGAAAATTAGAAGAAGCTGTTGATATTGCCCAAAAAGTTCCTCAGAAAGTAGCTGCTTACTCACTGGTAGAAAAACAGATTCAACAGTGGCAAAAAACTTGGGATCAAGCCCAAGTAGCTTATCAGAAGACTCAAGAACATTTGCGTAACGAAGAATGGAATCAAGCTTCTATGGAAGCTTCTCGTTTACTTTCAGTGTCAAATGTTTACTGGGAAACAAAAAAGTACCAAGAATTAGTTAACGATATTAAAACCACTAGAAAAGAAGGTAATCAATTAAATAAAGCACGGGCTATAGGAAGCCAAGGTGGATTAGATAATCTCACAACTTCTATAAAAGAAGCTAAAAAAATTGGAAAAAAAAGTTATCTCTATGAGGCAGCTCAAGAGTTGATAGTAAATTGGGGTGCACAAATAATAGATATAGCGTTGGTAGAGTTAAATGAAGGGGATTGGCAAGAAACACTCCAGATAGTCAATAAAGTTCCTGAAAATGATGCCTTACAAGAAAAGGTAGAAGATCTAGAAGTATTGGCCAGTGCCCATGCTCCAGCAAATCTTGGTACCATAGCAGGGCTGGAAGATGCTATTTATCAAGTTCAAAAACTCAAAGCTGAACGACCTTTTTATAGCAAAGCTCAAGAGTTAATTAGTAGTTGGCAGCAAGAAATTGCAGATGTTGCCATTATTGAAGAGGGAAAAAAATTAGCCCAACCAGGAGGTATTAGCGATCTGAAAGTAGCGATCGCTAAACTACAGACCATTCCTCCTTATAATCCTCGCGGGGCTCAAGCAACTAGTTTGATAGAAGCTTGGAGTAAGCGACTACAGCAACAAGAGGATCAGCCTTATTTGGAGAAAGCAGAAAAATTAGCAAGCTTTGGTGATGTTAGTTCTTTACAAGCAGCAATTGCTGAGGCCAGTCAAATTGGGAATGGAAGAACTCTCTATGAAGAAGCTCAAAGGAGAATTAACAGGTGGACAGAAAAAGTGCAGCGTTTTCAAGACCAACCAATTCTTGATCATGCAGAACGCCTAGCACTATCAGATAATTTAGAGCAAGCAATTGCTACAGCAGAAGAGATTCAGCCAGGAAGAGTGCTCTATGCTCAAGCCCGCTTGAAAATTCAAAAGTGGCAATCTCAACAAGAAGTAGAAAGAAATTTAAAAAATGCCCGCCAAGCAGCAGCAACAGCTACAGTAGATGGGTATATTACAGCTATTACTTTAGCACAGCAAGTACCAACTTCTAGCTCTAGACAATTAGAAGCTTCGGA
>JAJEAQ010000373.1 GCA_022822685.1 Trichodesmium sp. jk18x7bins.61 | reverse complement strand
GTTTCGATAATTTTTAGAGCTGCTTGACCATTTTCTGCCCTCAAAACTTGAAATTGACGTCGAAAAGTTCGATACAGTAAATCTAGATTATTAGGTTCGTCATCAACAATAATTATTCTAGGTTTTTCTTCAGATTTTTCTGGCATTGTTAAATTTTTAGTAATTTCTATCTAAGGAACAAGTTTCCATAAAACTCGCCATATACAAATTTTAGCATCTATCTCCAAGAGACTCCTACTATAGGGATAGCTTCATGGTAGAGGAATCAGTGTCAAAATCTATATTTACAGACGATATTTTTTGTGCAATAATATAAACCAACAATGTACAATGGCTGATTTACTGGCTACTAGAAAAACTCCACATAGATATAGTAAACCTTTGCAAAAAAAATACAGCAAAGGACAAATAAACTATCTGATATATATTGTTATACATTTATTCTTGACGTTGGTCAGAATGTTCTCGGCCAGAAACATTTTTCATGGCCTCTAAGGCTGCTTGAGAACCTGCTAAGATATCTCGTTCTTCTTCTCCCAAGTAAAGTCGTCCAAAACTACCCACTGCTTGAATTTGCAAGATATTAATTAGGGCAGCTTTTTCTGCTTCATTGGCAGCCTTAGCTGTATAGGCAGCAGATTACACTTCCAACACATGGAGAGTTTGCCCACCCAAAATCATTTAGCCTCGGCGATTACGATTAATCAACTGTGCTTGGTGGGAATCAATATTACGGATCATCTGACTAGACACAATACGAGCTTTGAGGCGATCACGTTCCTCTACTTCTAAAGCTTGTAAAATTGCTTTTCCAGTAGCTTTGGTATCTCCTTGACGACTCGAATGAATTTCCAGCAAACCATAGAGTCGTTCCACAAACTGTACTCCAAGTCGAACAGAATTCGATTTGAGGACCACATCTGTAATGTGGTTAATTTCAATACCTGGTGAAATTTCTACCCACAGGGAGGCATCCCTTGGTAGAGGTAAGAAGCCAAGGGCTACTGCGCCAATATAGGCGGCATGTTGACGTCGCAAGATCTATATGTACATAGCTACGTAGTTCTATACCTGAAGGCTGGAATCTCCTAATCGTAGTAAAATTCTAGAACGCAATAATAAAGCGTTCAGCTAAGAAGTTTTGAGCGTTCCGTGATATGGTATCATTGTGAAAGCCATCAAGCATAAAGAATCAGGATTCTTTCTTGAGAGAGTTTGTAGTTGTAGTTATAGAAACAAGACTTACACATTTTTTGGTGGTAAATGCTATATATACTGTGACGCTCTAATTTTAAGTTACTATATATAATGCTTTTGCGTAATTCCTGAGAAATATAATTATTAACCAGTAAATGCGGAAGGCTTGTAAGTTCTAGTGACTGAAGACCAAGATTTTTTATAAGTAACTAAACAAACATGATATGAATCCAGGGGGATTTTCCAATCAAAAAAAACATCCAAAATTTTCACAGATGGGATGTCTCTACTTCCTCCATATTTTAGGCGCACGAGCAGGATGCCCACCCCACAAGATGGATAATTTCTTCTGGCCAATCTCTTCTGCTCAAGGGCGATCATCTTTCAGGTGTCATCTCAAGTCATCAGGTGGGCAAACAGTTCCAGATTTATAGTTGTTCGAGAGTAATCAATATTTGCCCACCCTACTACTTTTGCCTTTTAACAATTTCTCGTCGCGGAGCGTTTCAGATGGCGAAATGACGAAACGCAAAAACGGCATCTCACCACATGAAAGGTGGCAGGTTTGTAGATGCGTACTGGCTTGGCTTGGGTATCCCTCAGAATACCTCTATGAATTATGAATACTGAGTGCTGATTGCTAACCGCTATTTCTACTCAGTATCTAGTCATTCAAAGCACCATCAGGCATAATTGCTCCTGACAAATTTGCCCCTTGCAGATTGGCATCTTCCAAGTTTGCCCCTCGCAGATTGGCATCTTTGAGGTTTGCTCCCTTAAGATTAGCTCCCTGGAGATCAGTACTAAGTAACCTAGCACCTGACAAATTTGCTCCCACTAAATCTGCTCTCCTCAGACTAACATCTTTTAAGGTTGCATCCTGAAGCTCGGCACCTCGGAGACTAGCACGATTCATGATTGTTTCTGTTAAACTAGCTCCATTTAAGTTAGCTCCTTTTAAATTAACTCTAGTGAGATTTGCATCTTTGAGATTTGCATCTTTGAGATTTGCACCTCGCAAATTTGCAGTGCTCAAATTTGCACCAGATAAGTCAGCAGATCGTAAATTAGCATTCTCTAAAACTGCCTTAATTAAATTTGCTCCACTCAGAAAAGCTTCTTCAAATCGGGTATTTTGCAAATCAGAACTCATCAGATTTGCACCCTCTAAATGGGCACGATATAAATTTGCTTGTTGTAGTTTAGCCTTAATTAGATTTGCTCCTTGTAGTTGTGCATCCCGGAGGTTAGCATTTTGTAATCTTGCTTCTCTAAAATCGATACCCCTTAAATTAGCTTTGGAGAAATTTGCATCTCGCAAATAAGCATCTTCAACTTTGATAGCTGGTAAGTTAGCGCCACGAAAGCTACAACCAGGACATTCTCCAGTTGCTTGCAATTGTTCAATTGCGCTTTGGCCAGAGATTGCTTTGATCGCAATTTCTTGTTTAAGTTTTTCCTTTCTCTGGAAATGAGTTTGTTTTGGTTGCTGTCGGAAAAATGTCAAGCTTGAAGCTAATAGAGCAATAGCACCGATACTAGCTAATCCTACTGCTGGCGATATTTTTACAGGATTTATTGCCATCGCTACATTTTTAAAATTAGCAGCATCCCCAAAAACAGGGATTGGTTTTAGCGCTGCTAAAGCTGCTGCTGCATCTTCAAAACGATCTTTAGCGTTCGGAGATATCATTTTTTCTAGCCACATTGTAAATAATGTACTTAGTTGTGGCATTAATTTTTTGACTTGAAAGCGATAGTCGCGATCTATTAATTTTCTGACATCTGTGCTACGAGTACCTGTCAGTAAGCAGATTAGAGTGACACCTAAACTATATAAGTCAGAATTAATAGCGACAGTGTTATTTAATTCTTGTTCTGGTGGCATAAATCCTGGTGTACCACTTAAACCCTCACTCAAACTGTTTTCTATTCCCGTACGTGCAGAGCCAAAATTAATTAAATATGCAGCAGGGAATCTGTCATTGTGGGAGCAAGTATCAACTAATATATTTTCTGGTTTGATATTGCCATGAATAATTGGCGGTGTGTGCTTTTGTAAATAAACTAAAATCTCTAGAATAGAGACCGCAATTTGCTTAATTTGTTCAGGGGTAAAACTTCTTCTTTCTGCTAGAGACTGACCATCTTGATATTCTGTAATTAAGCAAAATCCTTTTGGAGTTTCTAGGGCATCAATATAGCGAGGAATACGTGGATGTTGTAGTTGTCTGAGAATTTCAACTTCTCGTTCATAAGCTTCAAATCCTGCCCAATTAGCATCATTATCTGCAAAGCAAAATTCTTTAATGACAACTTTTTGGTCTTGTGTGAGAGCTAGTCCCTGATATACAACTTCTCCCTCCTGTTGGCGACGCTCCATTTTTCTGATAATTTGATAGCCATAGCTGAAAATGTCTTCTTTCATTGTGATAGTACCACCGTGTTTTTTCTACTAATAAATGGGGTGCTAATGCAATAATTATAGTTTGGAATTATATCATATTTTTGATATAGTAGCAATTAAAAGTCATCACAATTTTTGATGACAATCGTTCTTGATGATTTTTTTTTAAAATTTCCTAGAGCAGATAAAAATATAGTAGTTCAGAAATAATTTAGGTTTTTATAAGTAATAAATCCTGTTAGATTTCTGTTTAAAACAAATTGAATCAAATAATTAGTGGTCTAAAAATATTGGTTTGTAATAAAAGGCTTTTCTTACAGCCATGTCTTTCAGTTTATTTGATTGCCTAACTCAAAATATGGACTAGATTTGGGCTGAAAAATTGTGTAAGTCCCACTAATCAACCAAAATGGGTTGCTTGTGTGACTTAGCAATAATTCTTTACAAATCTCCTATTCTCAATCACTAGAGAAAAAGTGGTAGTTCTTAGCCAAGCTTGATTAGAACTATCAAAATCTATAACAGAATAAAAGAGTGGGAGAGCACAAAGGCGATCGCTCAAAGGTAGCCGTTTAAATTGAGTATAGATGAAAGTACCCAGAGGTGTTGGCAGAGGTGGCAAATCTTGAAAAATCAGTGATTATACTTCTAATCCCGCAGGAGAGTATTGAGCCGAACGAGTCCAAGGAGTAAAAGGATTGAGGTTTAACTTCTTGACTAGAGAAAATATGTTATGGTAGGGATACTAGAAACCATGTATCCCCACTTCTACGGAACGGCCACCAGAAGTTTTCCACCCAGCTACTAAACCTCCAGGAGCAGGCCCTGCTTCCCAAAGTGTAACATCGTAGCCATTTTTGGCTAAGTGGTGAGAGGCCCATAAACCAGCCTAACCAGCACCCACTACTACAACCTTTGGTGTCTGAGTTTCTATTGCCATAATTATGGTTAGGAACCCCTAGCAGTCGGCTCCACCTGCCCTAAGGGGACGACAACTAAAGTCCCTCGCGTCGTTTTTCATCCCATAGCTGTGGACACAGCCTGCCGTAAAACAGTAGCAAAGGGTTTCCTGGCCTCCCGGATTTTTTTTAGATGAGACTTACTATATAAAAGAGAGTCAAAAGTAAGAGAAATGAATAATTTCTGTATTGTAATTTATATGACTTTCAGTTTGGTAAAGAGATTCAGCCTCAGTAATAGTGATGTGGAATATTGCAGTAGGTTAGCAACTGAGGGAGCGAAACTAGCCAGGGAGCGTTGTCGATGCTCCAATTCTATCTCTGCATGAGGCTGGTGGACAAGAAACTCTATTCTTCTACAAAGGGGGGTGCTTGCTCCTAAAATATATCTTCCTTCCGTCTCCTTGTTGAGGAAAGTTAGAATAAAAATAGTGAAGAAGGTTTTCCATAAGGTGGAGTCAACAAAGCCTCACCAATTGCAAACTAATCTAATCACAGATTCTATCGAGAACCTCCAACAAGTCTGAATTAAGGGGGCTTCTCCTTTGAGGAATAAATTACTGCCCTTAGGTGGTGAGTCACTGGAATCCTAAACAAGTCGAAACTTGATTCTTGCTAGAATTGTTCAATTTGTCGGAATCAAGTACTGGGTAACTGGTGCTTAACATTTGGTCAAAGAGTTTCAATGCAGTGGGAGACTTCAACCCTGGTGGCTGCAGTTTATCTTCTGTCGTCTTTCCTCTGCCTCTGTTATTAAAGTATATATTTACTGGAAAAACAACCAGTGCTGATCATAAAACTTTTGTAAAATCAATAAAATAAATATTAAGTGTCATACTCAACCCAGAACAGCCGAGAACTGGCTCTGAAGACTTTATTTCCATTTGAATTAGACGACTTCCAGAAACAGGCGATCGCTGCCCTGGATGCAGGAAAATCTGTAGTTGTTTGTGCTCCTACAGGCTCAGGTAAAACCCTAATTGGAGAATACGCCATCTATCGTGCCCTGAGTCGGGGGCAACGAGTATTCTATACCACACCCTTAAAAGCTCTGTCAAACCAAAAATTGCGGGACTTCCGCAACCAATTTGGGACTGAGAGAGTAGGTTTAGTGACAGGTGATACCTCTGTTAACCGGGAAGCACCAGTCTTAGTAATGACTACAGAAATCTTCCGCAATATGCTCTATGGCACTCCCATTGGAGAAATAGGCACATCTCTAGAAAGAGTAGAAGTTGTAGTTTTAGATGAATGCCACTACATGAATGATCGCCAAAGAGGCACAGTCTGGGAAGAATCAATCATTTACTGCCCATCAGAAATCAAACTATTGGCCCTCTCTGCCACAGTAGCTAACAGCGACCAACTTACAGACTGGATTTCTATAGTACATGGACCTACAGAACTGATATACTCTGACTTCCGACCAGTTCCCCTGCAATTTCACTTCTCAAACAATAAAGGTCTATTTCCACTACTGAGCAATAACCAGAAAAAAATCAATCCTCGGCTCAAGCCAAAACACAAACAAACAGTTAGAGACAAAAGACAACTAGAACCACCATCTTTGGCAGAAGTTTTGTCTCAACTGAAAGAGCGAGATCTGCTACCCGCGATTTACTTTATATTCAGCCGTAGGGGATGTAGCAAAGCAGTGGAAGAAGCTAGCAATCTTACCTTGGTGAATGAAGCAGAAGCGACCAAATTGGAAAACTTAATTCAGGCATTTCTGAGTCGCAACCCAGAATTATCTCGCTCACCACAACTTAAGCCCCTAACCAGAGGAATAGCAGCTCACCATGCCGGAATGTTACCAGTCTGGAAAGGATTAGTGGAGGAATTATTTCAGCAAGGTTTAATCAAAGTAGTATTTGCCACTGAAACCTTAGCAACTGGAATAAATATGCCAGCCCGCACTACCGTTATTTCTAGCCTTTCCAAACGCACTGATAACGGTCACCGACCACTAAAAGCTTCCGAATTTCTCCAAATGGCAGGTAGGGCTGGACGTAGGGGAATGGATGATGAAGGTCATGTAGTGACTGTACAGACTAAGTTTAAAGGTGCCTCAGAGGCAGCTAGATTGGCAACTTCAGGAGCAGATCTACTGGAGAGCCAGTTTTCTCCTAGCTATGGAATGGTATTAAATTTGTTGCAAACTCATCCAAGGTATGAGGCTAAGGAGTTAGTAGAACGTAGTTTTGGTCAGTATTTATCTACCCTTTCTCTGAAACCAAAGCTGAAGGAGATTGAGCAAAAGCAAGAGGAGTTGACTGATGTGCAAAATAAATTGGGGATTTCTGAAGATAATGATTTGGTGAATCTGGAGAAACTACTGGCAGAATATGAGAAGTTACGGGAAAGAGAAAAAGAGGAGAGACGACTGCTGAAAATTTTGCAAAAGCAAGCTGAGGAAGCTCGGATTAAGGAGATGTCTTTGTCTTTGTCTTTTGCAGTGTTGGGAACTTTTGTAAGTTTGAGAGGAAAGCACGTTCCTACAGCTAAGAAGTCTGGTGCTGAACCCATTCCAGCAGTTTTGGTAGCCAAAGTTCCAGGAGCTGGTCAGTCTTATTATTCTGTGTGTTTAGGTAAGGATAATCGCTGGTATGTGGTAGTGGCGATGGATGTTGTGGCTTTATACACAGATTTACCTCGGTTAACGGCGGTAGACTATATGGAATTGCCGACTGAAATAGATTTTCGCTTGGGGCAATGTGGGAAAGGGGATTCTGTATCTCTGACTTTCGCTCAACAAATTCCCGAATTAACTCCTCCAGTAGATGCTCCAGAGGTTTTAGCACAAATGCAGAAGTTGGTAATGGTGGAAGAGCAAGCACAAAAACATCCCCTGCAAGAATGGGGAAATCCTCAGAGTTTATTAAAGGATTGGCGACGGATGGAAATGTTGCGGAAGGAAATTAGCGATCGCCAAACTGATTTAGAGGCAGATTTGGCACCTCATTGGCAAAAGTTTCTCAATCTCATAGAAATTTTGCAATATTTTGCTTGTTTGTATGGAGTCAAGCCTACAGAAATCGGTCAAGCTTGTGCTGCCATCCGAGGTGATAATGAGCTGTGGCTTGGTTTAGCCCTGATGTCTGGGGTATTCGATCAATTAGATCCCCGTCATTTAGCTGCAGCTTGTGCTGCTTTGGTGACAGAGATTAGTAGGCCAGACAGTCAGACGCATTATCAGTTGTCTCTTGAGGTAGAGGATACTTTGGCAGGTTTGCGGAAGTTAGGACAGGAGTTGATTAAGAAGCAACGTCAGTATGACGTAGCGTTGCCTGTACATCCTTTTATATGTGAGAATAGAAAAGATTCTAATAATAAAACAGATTCTAATAATAAAACAGATTCGACTCACTTATTTAGCTTAGTAGAGCAGTGGGCTTGGGGATTGGAATGGCAGGAGCTAGTAGAAAATACAAGTTTGGATGAAGGTGATGTTGTGCGAATTTTACGTCGGACTTTAGATTTCTTGTCTCAGATTCCCCATGTGCCTCATTTATCCGATGCTTTGCGACGGAATGCTTGCCGAGCTATACAGTTGATCGACCGCTTTCCAATTAATGAGGAAGTTGAATAATGTTTGTAGTTGCGCTTTAGCGCCATCTGAGGGTAGGGTTATATCAATTCTGTTTGAAGTAGCAGAGAATTTATCCCCCCCTTTTTTCCTCTCCCCTCCCCTTGTTTTATCCCCCCTTAGAGACTGTTTGTCAAACTGAAATTAAATTCTTGCGTAGGATTTGCTCTGGAGTCCATATCTCCTCATAATACCCCGCCCGTAAGGGCGGGGTTTAATTTTTAGTTTGACGCCGCCGGCCACCAGAATTCAACACTCTAGCTATCTTAATATTTACTTGAAAAACAGTCTCTTATATCAAATCCGCGGTTCGTCGGTATAGTTAGTCAGTAGTCAGTAGTCAGTAGGGAAGAGCTCAGAGCAGATTTGGTAATTAGCTCCGGAGGATAATTTTTCTATACCTAATTATCCGGACATGATATTACCCCTCTTGGAAAGGGGAGAAGTTAGTGGATGCTTCCCTTTTTATTTGATGGAGGAACTCCCTGGATACTGCCCTTTATATCATGCCACCGGGTTCTAAACCTGCTACTTGAGTGGCTCCCACATCTGATGTGGGAACCCAGCCGTCAAATTACCAACGCCCATTTTTCGATGAAAATTCAAAACAAATCATTGGAGGTTATAAATATTGTACCACACAGAAGTACCACCAAAAACATTACAGACTAAGGTATCCGTAAAAAATCAGATAACCAACACAAAAGCAGTGCAGAATATTCCTGCCTCGAATCAAAGGCCCCGGAGCGTAGAATACAGAAGCATATTTAGTTCTCCACGATTAGGACTTACACAACAGGCGACTCAAACTATACAGGCTAAGTCAGTAATACAGTTGACAGGTGAGCAAAAACAGACGGAGTCGCAAACACCAGCTCACCAAAACTTGA